>JAWCKO010000007.1:0-3866 GCA_038851915.1 Bathyarchaeia archaeon | reverse complement strand
CTAATGGGTAGAGCTTCTAGACCATCCGTCAGCAGAGAAACGCTTGCAGGTATTCCTTTAACAAACTCCTGTACTAAAAATTCTCGCTTCTTATTTAAGAGGAAGCGTTTAAGTTCTGCAGAGGATTGGAACACCTTCAAGCCTTCACATCCCGTGCCAGTTCTAGGCTTAACTATGAAAGGCGGTTTAAGAGAGCCCAAGTCCATTGGATTTTCAGGAGTATACGTTAATGTTTTAGGGGTTTTAAGGCTTATTCTGGAAAGCTCTGACATGGTTACGGATTTATCTGAAACCCTTCTGACGGCTTCATGATCGGAGCAGATGTGAAAACCATCAAGTTCCTCGAGGATGTGGGCTAACAACCAGTCGTCTTCGGGAGCTATTATATATGTTAAATCGTAAAGTCGAGCGAGCTTTCTGAGCTCGGGAAAACTCACGCCGCTTATTTTTCTAACGGTAGAAGGTTTTAAAAATCTAGACAATTTTAAGAAGTCTCTACAGACAACCGTGGAAACATTGTAACCAGCATTGGAGAGGTCTCTGATTAAAGACGAAGCCATTGCAAGCCCTTCGGATAGAATACTTGAATTCACATTTCTAAATAGGCCAGATAGTAATGCTTCAACGAGCAAAACTTGCAAAAACAATACCCTCCTAGAGGAAGCCAGCCCTCTTAAGCTCGTAGACCGTCAACTTGGATTGATGGAGGGCAGAAGCCACCAGAGCGGCTTCAATATTCATCTCTCTCAAAATCAACAGATCATTCAAGTTTCGAACCCCTCCACCAACTATAAGCTTAATAGGTATGGTTTTCAGCTCCCTTATGAGCTCAAAATCAGGTCCACTATGAGAACCGACCCTAGCTAAATCAACAACAATCACCTCCTCAAAACCAAGTTTCACAAACTCCTCGAGACATTCTTTAGGAGGGAGACTCTTAAATCCTAGAATCTTAGATAAAATTTCACGGTTTTTAAGATCTAAACTTAAAACCACCCTGTCGCATCCATAGACTTCTAAAATCGATTGAGCAATTTCCAATTTTGGAAGCGTTTCTGTAGCCACTACAAGCTTCCAAACACCAGCATCGGTTACGCTTGAAGCTTCTTCAACGCTTTTAACTCCCGGATCCACTATCAAGTTTACTTCTGAAGATAGGGCTTTGTATAGTTCCGTGTTTATAAAACCATAAAGTATAGCGCCTAGATCAGCCACGTAAACCGTTTTAAACCCTAAAGATGACAGCTTTTTAACTGTGGCCAGTGGATTTGAAAATGGATAAAGTCGGCTTCTAATAGGCTTATATAAGTCTCTAAAACCCATTTTAGCCCAAACAGTTAAACCGTCTTTAACATCTAGAACTGGTATGACCTTCAAAAATCAGCACCTTAACTTTTCTCAACCTTTCTTAGGTAGATTTTTAAGCCTCATAAGTTTTTAGATAGTTTAAGATGGGCTACGCTGCACTGCTTTACGATAGATTAACCATAGATGAAGCCGAGCTGCTGCTAACGGCTGATAGGAGGGGTTTAACTCTTAAGAAAGTTTTCACTAAAGACCCTTCAATGCTTTCAGAGACGGATTTAATAAATGTTCATGTCGTGGTGAATCGTTGTGAAAGCAAGAATAGAGCTTTAGAAGCGGCTAGAAGGGTTACAAAGCTTAATAGAATAGTTATAAATTCGTATAGGGTTGAAGAATTATGCTCCAATAAGATTAAAACAATTGAAGTACTCGATAAATGCGGTATTAAAGTCCCCAAGGGTTTATTTAAGCAGTTTCCAAGGGATTTACATGATTCAGGTAACTGGATAGATAAGGTCATTGAAGAGGCAGAGGCTAAACTAGAATATCCAATTGTCTTTAAGCCTACTCATGGAAGCTGGGGTAAAGGTATAATTAAAATCGATTGTAGAGAGCATTTAATGGAGGCTCTTAGAGAGAACGCTAAACCAAGTGAAATAAATCCAGAGGGTATTTTCCTGCAAGAGTATATTGAAAAACCCGGCTTCGACCTTAGGATAATTGCCTACAAAGAGAGGCGTGGAATAGACATACTGTGCTGTATAGCTAGAGTTTCTAGAAGACCCGAAGAGTTTAGAACAAATACCCACCTTGGAGGACTACCAGTAGGTGTTGAATTGGAAAGCTACCCGAACCACGTTAATGAAGTTTTAAAAGCCGCGAAAACTATAATGCAAGAAGAGGAATATAGTATAATCGCTCTAGATGCTATGCCTCAAATAGAAAATACAGATTACAGCATCGTGTATAAGCTTACCAGTGAATGCGTGAAAATATACGATAAAATCAGGAAGTTTGTAGATGAAAACAAGTTTAAACGGTACAGCGAATGGAAGAATGAAATGGAGCTTATGTTTCAAAAGCTTAAAATGGACGATTCTTACATAAAACTTAGAAATGTCATATCACGTTTACTTGAAAGCAGTAGTCTTAAGATCCATGAAGCCAATTCAAGGTTTGATTACGCGATGAACACTAGGAATGCCACAGGAGTAAATCCAGCTGAAAAATACGTTGACTTGTGTTTAGAAGTGCTAAGATCTCTTTAATCCTCGTAAAGGAATTCCTCGTATACGATGGAAGAGGGGTTTAAAAATTTATCGACCACTTTTAAAGCCTCATTTAAATTGAAGTCTTTACATGTGTAAATATCTATTGTGAAGAACTTAAACTCACGCCAAGTGTATAAAGAAACCCCAGATTCAACCCAGCCCATGTAACCTGCTAACCCCTTATGAATTGGATGCCCTCGAGCATCTGGGCTGAAAATTACAGGTTTGGTTATCGGTACCATTGATAGTGTTTCAGCTAAGTCATTGAAGAATCCTTCAATAAGAGATTTATCGACCTCTACGTTGTAAAAACCCTCTATGAAGACTCTTCTTCTTTTAATTTGAGGCAGCAGGTTCTTCAAAATAGACACTGAGAAAAATATATTTAAGTTAAAAGATATGTTTACCTGAATTCGTCGAAGACTATTGATGTACTTGTCTCCTCTATTCCTGGACTTAAGCACCTAATATTTTGAGTTATATTATCTAAGAGACTTGTATTGGGTACGTCTTTAATATCGATAAGATAATCCCAGTATCCTGTGATCTCTCTAATTCTAAAAGGCATGTTATACTTAACGAGAAGCTTCCTAATGTTTTCCACTATGTCTTGTTCACCATGTCCAGGTTTGACTTTAAGAAATACAACAGCATCTCCTATGCTTCCAGTAAAGCCCGGCTTCGTTTTAACAGGTTTTCCTGTTTCTTCTTGAATTATACTCCATACCTCTGGAAGCCTCAAATCTCTGCCCTTCTCCATGGATATTGACCGTACTCTATCCACAATCTTAGACTTAACGCTCTGTTCTATATCATACTCGTCTAGAAGAACTTCTATGAGCTCTTTAGACTGCATAGCTCCAAATTCGTAAAGCCTCTCAAGACCGTATTTGGAGAAGTCTATGGTCTCGTAGGTTTCAGGACACTTTAAAACCGCTTTCTGATGGGTACCAGCTTTATGAGTTCTGGCAAACACCCCAACAATAGGATGGAATGGGTGAATAGGTATGCCTGATACAGCAGATAGATAGTTGTAGAGTTGAGGAATCCTTCTAAAGTCTGCACCAGTCTTTACACCGTAGAGGGATTCGAGGTTTTCAACCGATGTTGCTAAGTCGGCTATTCCACATCTCTCCCCAATACCCATGACAGTTACATCGAAGTTTTTAGCTCCACCAAGTAGACCCATTATACTATTTACAACTGCTAATCCTCTGTCGTTATGACAGTGAACGTCTAGTGGAATATTCATCTCTTCTGCTGTTCTAGCTACAATTTCTCTGAATTGTA
>JAWCKO010000006.1:17186-18984 GCA_038851915.1 Bathyarchaeia archaeon | reverse complement strand
TGAATACCGCCAAAAATTGGAGTGATCAAGCTCCAGAAGAATTCGAATTTTCTATGAAGGGCTTCCAAGGTTTAACTCATCCAAGCAGTAGTCCAACCTGGAGGAGGAGCGGTTTAAAACTCAGCTCTGACGAGTCTAGAGAAGCCGGTTTCCTTAGACCGACTAGGACCAATTTCGAGTATTGGAAGAAGACGAGAGAAGTAGCTGAAGCCTTAAACGCTAGAATCGTAGTTCTCCAGTGTCCACCATCTTTCACACGTACGGAGGAAAACGTCGAGTCTATGATGGTGTTCTTTAAGACTATTGATCGCGGAAAACTCATTATTGGATGGGAGCCTAGACACGACTCTTGGAGGCCAGATGTAATAAGAGAACTATGCATGGAGCTTAACCTGATACACGTAGTCGACCCGTTTAAGTCTGAAACGCAGACATATGATGTAAATCCAATCTACTATAGGTTGCACGGTTTAGGCCCCAGACCATACAACTACAGGTATACAGATGAAGATCTAAGAGTACTATATGAGCGGTATGTTAAACCAGTTCAAAGCCGTGGGTTAGACGTCTACATACTCTGGAACAACATATACATGGGAGAAGACGCTTTGAGACTTAAACACACGTATTTAATCTAGCCCTATGCATTTAAGCCAAGGATTGACCACGTTCTCGTCAGCGTTCAGACTTCTGAAGAATTCTAAGAATTGTTTTCGCATATTTCTAGCTATATCAGTATTTTCTGCGAACATGTCTTCCTCTTGCCTAGGATCATGCTTCAAACAGTATAGTTCTGAAGTTATACTGCCAAATGGTTTAAGCACTCTAGGCTCTCCATCAACTATAAACGTAACTTCAGCCTTCTCCACATCTCCTCTGACGCTGTTTTCAGGTGCAAGTATAAGCACCCACTCGTCTGCTGTTATAGTTGCTCTAAGTCCAGCCAATGTACCTCTAACCAAAGACGGGGTTGAAACCGCAATATCTCTCACCCTAGATTTTTCACCTTTAATAAGCGGTATTAGAGAACTGCCTTGAATACTAGCTTCGCATAACTCATCTAAACTTGCAAGTTCAATCATAGTAGCGGTTATATCCGGTGTTTGGACGAGAGCATCCACCTTTACACCATTCTTTAGACCCAGCTTATCAGCAAACCTTATGATCAGGGGTATATGGGCTACTTCTTCATATAGATGCGTTAAACCATGGTATCCCCCCATTATTATAGACTTTCCTACAAGTCCATGCTCACCCAAATAGAAGCCATGATCACTTGTAAATATTATGGTGGTGCTCTCTAAAAGTCCGAGTTTATCTAGCTTCTCAAGTAGGAAGCCTATCCACCTATCTACCAGCGTTGCCTCACCCGCATACATCGCTCTAATGTGCGATAGTTCATCTTCGGTGAGATAGCCGCACGGGCCATAAGCCGGGTATGTAACCTCCTCACCTTCATAACAGGGATCGTACATATCCACATACCATCTAGGCGGATCCCAAGGCTCATGGGGATCGAAGAAGTCTACGTACAGGAAGAACTTTCTCTCGTAGTTCTCCTCAAGCCAGTGAGAAGCTTCTATAGCAGTCTTAGCCGGTATCCAATCATCTTCACTCCTTCTATAGTAGTTGTTCCTGATATGCTGCACAGTGGTTTCTACGCTTCTCAACTTCCACGGACTACATGGAAGCTTCACATCTAATGGGCTCGTCCTATAGCGGTCGTTTTCCTGACCTCTAATCCAATTCCAACCGTTAAACCCACGGTCAAAATAGTACCCATCCTTGAGAATGTGCG
>JAWCKO010000006.1:8620-17176 GCA_038851915.1 Bathyarchaeia archaeon | reverse complement strand
ATCCGCCACCATCATGCAGGTATATCCAGATCTCCTTAGGAGGATTGGAAGAGTAATCCAGTCTCTAGGCATAGGAGACCAATCATAGTATGTGAAGGTAAACCTGCCTGTAAGTAGGTCTGCTCTATTGGGTACGGTTGGAAAAGACGCATGATATGCCCTAGTAAATTCGACAGAATCTGAGCAAAATTTCTCTAAGCTATTCAACTCTGCTTTAACGCCGTTTTTAACGTGGAACCTTCCGTGGAAAAGGTCATACCTAAATGTATCAGATACTATAAGCAGTATATTGGAATCCATCAAGAGAGGTATATTCCATTGAAAACCTTAAAAGACTTTCCAACGTCGGAAAGATTTATTCCCTAAAACGTAGGGGAAGTAACCCGCTCTAAACATTGTTTCATATGTTTGATTTCACATAACGTAGTGGTAAAACTTAAGCTTAAATTGGAGCTAAAAATGTTGGAAGGAGAAGTCTTAGCGTGAGGTTAAGACGATTACTCACCTACTGAGAACACGTATGAGCCGGATCCAACATTGAAGATTACGTAGTCACCTTCAATCTTCCCAGACGCTACCCCTGGAACACCTTCGACGAAGCACCCATTTCGCCACACTATTCTTCCACTTTCTTTAATCACTGGGTTTTTTAAACCCATTGTCGGTACATAAACTTCGCCTCTACTATTGACAGGTACACTCACTTCTAAGGTTAATGACTTGGCTTCCCTTCTCCATTTTGAAACTATCAGTCCCCGTATCGTCCTCAGCGAAGCGCCAGCATATGTAAGGTCTGCAACTACATGGGGTTTGATTACTATTTTCTCGAAGCCCGGATGCGAAGGGTCTGCATTTATACCTGCTAAAGCTCTGTAAAACCATGAGTCTATGCTACCGAACATTATGTGGTTGTGTGAATTCATACCTGAGCCTGTTAAGTACTCCCACCTCTCCCATACGGTTGTCGCACCTTCTCTAATCATATATCCCCAGCTTGGATAAGTCGTTTGAGACGCTATTCTATAGGCAACATCAGTGTGGCCGTGTTTAGTCAATACGTCAAACAAATACCTCGTTCCAACTATACCAGTATTTACGTGATAGTCGTGAGCAACTATCAGATCATCTAGCAATCTATTCACCACCAGGTTCTCCTTATCCGGTGGAGCCATGTCTAAATACAATGGTATACAGTTCTCCGTTTGACTATAGCCATCATCTAAAGTAGTGTAGTGAACTGCTGGCGTACCTACCAAGTACTTTTCGTTAAATGTGTTTTTAATCCTTTCAGCCAATTCAGCGTATTTATCAGCGTCTTCAAATCTCCCGATTATACGTGCAATGCTAGAAAGTAGTAGTGCATCTTCGTAGTAGCATAATGTCGATACAACTTCACCTGGAGTGTTTAGAGATTTTATCTGCCCAGGTGGACACCAATCTCCATACTTGCTGAACTTTAGAATGAAATTCTCGGCTTTAGATGTTAAAAAGTCAACCCAGCCTTTCATCAGCTTATAGTTCTCCTGAAGGATTCTCTTATCGCCGTAGTACAGGTACATGTACCAAGGTATGATTATGCAAGCCGTCCCCCACGCCGGATCAGCTGGGTAAAGACTCCAGTAGGGTGGGACGACGTCTGGCACACTGCCGTCTTCTCTCTGGGATACACCTATGTCTTGAATCCATTTAGTGTAGAATGCAGCCATGTTAAAGTTGTAAATCGCTTCCTCCGCTGAAAGCTGTGCGTCGCCCATCCACCCCATACGCTCATCCCTTTGAGGGCAGTCAGTCGGTATACTCATTAAGTTACTAAGTTGCCCCCATAGTATGTTCCTGTGAATATCATTGGTCAGCTGATTTGAACATGAAAATCCGCCGACAGGTTCAACATCTGTATGCACAACAACCCCCTGAAGATTACCAATATTTGGTATCCCTGGAAAACCCGTAACCTCCACGTAGCGAAAGCCATGGTAGGTAAACCTCGGCTCATAAACCTCAATATCTTCACCCTTGAGGATGTATATGTCGGTAGCCTTAGCGCCTCTTAGATTTGCAACATTAATTGTTCCATCTGGATCCAGTAGCTCAGCATAACTAAGCCTAACCTCAGTACCTTTCGGCCCGCTAACGGTCAACCTAACCCAGCCAGTAAAATTCTGACCGAAATCGTAAACGTATACATCAGGCTTTGGATTCATTACGTGCACTGGCTGTAGCATTTTTACAGCCCTTATTGGTGGAAATGTTGCTTGAGAAACCAATCTCCCACCAGGTGATTCTGCTATTTCGACACTCTCCCAAGACGAATCATCGTAGCCAGGGGAATCCCAACCCTTCTTCTCAAGTCTAGCATCGTAAACCTCACCGTCATAAATGTCGTTTTCCACTATTGGACCTTTTGAGGTTTTCCAGTTTTCATCCGTCACTATGAGTTCGGAAGAACCGTCTGCAAATTCTATTTTTAATTGCAGTATCGCCCTTGGATCACCATAGTGCTTGTGGAAGCCTCTTCTCTCCTGTTTGACGTTAAAACGGCCATTACCTAGCATAATTCCAACAACGTTTTCCCCCTCTTTCAGAAGACCAGTAACATCGTAAGTCGAGTAAAGCACTAATTTCTCATAATCGGTCCACCCTGGGTCAAGTTGTCGATCTCCAACTCTACAGCCATTTATCCTCAGCTCGTAATAACCTAGACCGGTTACGTAGACCCTTGCAGATTCAACCTTCTTATTCAACGTGAATTTTCTCCTAAGCAAATCTCCACCTGTAATCCACTTAGCTTTCCAATCTTCAGACTTCAATAACCCCATTTCAAATATGGCGATTTTACTCCACGGGCTGATGCGATCCACATCATCCCACCATCTAACTTTCCAATAGTATGTTTTACAGCTCTCTAGTGGCTTCCCAGCATACTCCACGTTTACCGATTGATTTGAGTAAACCTTTCCGCTGTCCCACATATCGCCAACATCTTTATCTAAGCATTCTAGCGTAGAAGCTACAAGAATCTGGTAGGCAGACTGCATACGGCCTCTTTCGGCGTGGATCAAAGTCCAGGAAAGCCTAGGTTTAAGTACATCTAATCCAATCGGGTCAACGGAGTATTCGCAGAGCAGATTTATTGGAGCTTCTGGGCGACGTTCAGTTGAAAATTCCATACAATCGTGCATTTCTACAACTACCCCCTCTTCTCTTAGGAAGAAGAAACAATTATAGTTTTTCTACAGCATCGCACAAACTTATAGCAGTTCGCATCGAAATACCATCAATGCATAGTCTAGAGTATAAAGCAGTGGGAAATATTTATTGGAAATTTTAAGAAACTATTTATTCTTCCGAAGCATTATTTAAAATTGTGGATTTCCAACGAGTTGGAGTTGCAGATTTAATCCTCCACGACGGTAGAGCCCCTTCTTGGCTTACAAAGCGAATGATTAGATTAGGCAGTATTGTGGTTAAACTGATCATAGATGAGCAGGGTCATCGAGAATTTCTAAGGAGACTTTCCAACCCGGTTTGGTTTCAAGCTTTATCCTGTGCATTAGCCTATGATTGGGATAGTAGCGGTACTACGACGGTGCTATGCGGCGTTTTAAAGAACGTACTTAACGAGCAGGATTTAGGCGTCAAAGCCGTTGGAGGAAAGGGAAAGCTTTCACAATTGAGCCTCAACGAAATAGATGGGTTAAGCAGAGCATACGATTTCTCCGAGGAAGAAAGTAAACGGTTCAAGTATGCAAGTAGAATGACTGCGAAGATCGATAATGTAGCTGTTCAAGCAGGATATAGACTATACCATCACACGATGTTTATATCGGAGGAGGGAAGTTGGGCAGTTGTCCAACAAGGTATGAACGTCGATTTGAAGACGGCTAGGAGGTTTCACTGGCTTTCGGGGAGTTTCAAAAGTTTCGTCGTTGAACCACATAGCGGAATAATGGGTAGTATGATACATGATAGCGTTCTTAATACTGTAGCCAAAGACGCTGAAGAATTCAGGAGATTGGCAGTAGACCTTGTTAAAGACGGAGCTGAAAAACTTAGAAGAACGCTACTATCAGTTCGAGTAGAGGGACAGGAAGTACTCTCTAAATGGATGACCTGGGTCACGGAAACACCCATTATAAAAGCCTATAAGGTAAACCCTAGAAGTGTAAATTGGGACTCCCTTAAGAAAGCCTACGAAACCGCTCCAAATAATTATGAAGAGCTTTTAGCAGTCAGAGGAGTAGGGCCATCAACCGTTAAAGCTCTCGCGTTGATTTCAGAGCTTGTTTACGGCGTTGAACCCAGCTGGAAAGACCCTGTTAAGTATACTTTTGCATTCGGGGGGAAAGATGGTATTCCATTCCCTGTGAGGCGACGAGAATATGATGAAGCTATAAGCTTCCTTGAAGACGCCATATCTAAAGCCAAACTTGGGGATAGGGATAAGATTAAAGCTCTTAAAAGACTTAAAAACTATGCTTCAAAAATTCAACTCGTATGAGAAATAGGCCTTATAGAAGAAGTGGAATACAGTACACTTCTTCTATTAAAAATATCGAAGGCTAAGCTTATTTAAAACATCAGATAAATTCAATCCTCTATCTTCAGCTATCATCGTTAAGTGACGTACAGTTGTAGGCTCTATCCCTAGAAGCCTACATACAGCTAAGTCTACCGTAAATGGATCTACACCGAGTAAGACCTTATCATTCACCTCAGCTACATGTAAACCTCTAGGGACTACTTTAACGAGGTCTGCTAAAACTTTGTCAACACCCTTCACATGATAATTTAAAAATTTAGATTTAACCATCAAAAGTCCAAACATGTTTTTAATGCAGCAGGTTAATCTTGTTGTTGGATGGCTTCCAGCTTTAGCAAGGTTGATGAATAATCTCGTTTCCATAAAAACCGATGGAAGGGGAAGAGAGGGACATACCCTATGTTTTACTACGTTGACGTTAACTTTACCGTACTCAGAAAAATCTACGAGTTTAACGCCTTGAACATCTCTCAATTTCTCATAAAGAGATAGGCTTTTAAACCTCTCTTTAGGAGAATGCATAGTGCTGGCCGTATCACCTACGTAAACAGTTTTCGCGTAATTCCCAGCATATAAAACCGTAGCCTTTAATAGGTCAAAATTTGGAGGATAAAAACCGCAGATATTGGGTTTAACCATTGCTAATTCGCATCGACTCGGCTTAAAGCCAGATGCCTCAGCTAATTGGTTGAAGGACTTTATGGCTGAAGTAGTGTCTGTAATGACCACTGTGAAAATTTCACTAGACATCTAACTATTTAATTGCTCGACGCCTTTTTTAAGTTTCTCAAGAGGATAAAACTTTATCTTAAGCTGATTTTGAAGACTGATAGATATGGATAGACCCGTAGTAGCGGTATCTAGAGGAGCCAATAGGTATGATACGGTTAAGAAGACCCTAGAACTCATACGTGACGATATAGCTGAAAGCATTAAAGGAAAACGTAAAATCCTCATAAAACCTAACTTCGTATCAGACAGCATACAGTTAGCCGCTACGCATGTAGATGCTGTTAAGGCGATACTCGACACGATCATGCCTCTAACCAATGGAGAAGTCCTAGTAGGAGAGGGATCCTATGGGGACACGTTTAAAGGATATAGAAACTTCGGCTACGTGAAGCTCAGAAGCGAGTATGGTGTTGAACTCGTAGATTTAAACAGCGATGAATACGTTGAAGTTAATATTTTCGACGGAAAGTTTAGAGAATTCCCAGTAAGAGTTTCTAGAATCGTCTATGAAAGCGATTACAGAATATCAGCAGCCATCATGAAAACACACGACTTCGTCATCGCAACATTATCCATAAAAAACATGGTGGTTGGAAGCATAATTAAACCTTACAAGGGTAGGATTCATCAAGGCTACCCCGCTATAAACTTGAATATTTACAAGATAGCTAAGTTCATACCAGTACATTTAGCGGTTATAGATGCTTTCAAAGCTATGGAGGGGGATGGCCCTGTTTGGGGTAATGAGGTTTCAATGAGGATGGCATTAGCTGGATTAGATCCCGTTGCAGTGGACGCGGTAGCCGCCTATACTATGGGGTTTAATCCTATGAACATAGGCTATATATACTATTGCCATAAGTTTGGGCTTGGAAATGCAAACATTGAGAGCATAAGGATAATAGGTGAAAACATTGAAACAATAAAGAGGAGGTTTAAACCCCATAGGACAATCGATAGACAGTTTAACTGGAGGATTCCTCAAGGACTACTATCCCAACTGGATTTAGACCCCTAGGTTGAATTTCTCCACTTGTACTCCCAGGGGTTTATATTCCACTCCATAAGCCTCCGCTTAAGGGTTTTAGAGCTTACACCTAGAATTTTAGCTATAGCAGACATTGACAGCCCCCTCTCTAAATAGCCTACAACGGTTTTTTTATCTACCGTCTTCATAGGTCTACCGATACGTTTTCCCTCAAGCTTAACTCTCTTCATTCCCTCCTTAGTCCTCTGACTAAGTAACTCCCGTTCTCTTTCAGCAACCCAGCTGAATATAGCAAGCACAAGCTTACGAATCGACGGGTCTAACGTCTGTAGAAAACTCTCTCTAGGACTTATACTGACAAGGGGGATTTCAAGTGTTTCAAGCGCTTTTACAGCTTCTAGGGTTTCATAGAAACTTCTACCTATCCTTGAAAGCTCGTATACGATTGTAACCATGGGTTTAGGCTTTAAATTTACAACCTCCTCTACAAGCCTTCTAAACCCCTGTCTTCTAAGAGGCGGAATTTTACCGCTTATAGCCTCGTCTTCAAAATACTTGACAACCAAATAGCCGTTATTACGTGCCCATTCATCAATAGCTATTTTCTGATTTTCAACTGTCTGCTCACCAGTGCTGACGCGTACATAGGCAACAACCGGCTTAAAGTCTATGGACAAAATCGACAACCCCCTTAATTCCATCAAGTTTGGACATATAAATTGTTTAAGCACTTTTCGCCGTTAATTTCTCAAGGGCTCCTTTATGTCCATAAACTTATACGTGACAACTAAAGTCTTTAGGCTGACGCTTAGAAAAACCATAGGCCTCCACGACTTTCAAATATCTTAAAGGGCTCATTTGCACTGAAAACTAACACTTATAGTTGAATTTCGGTTACTATTTCAAGTTAAGTTTAAATTTGTGAGTATTAAGTAAAAACCAATTATTATGGCAATTGAGGCTTCGATTTTTCCAATATAGGGTAATATTGCTTTAAATTTTTTCATTAATATATTTCCAAGAAGAGATGAAAATAGTATCAATAGAAACATGGGTGTATTCATACCTGCTGAAAAAACTATGAAAAGGATTAAAGGTTCTCCACCGACTAGAGAAGCGGAAAGCATCATAAGTAGAATTGGCAGAGAACAAGTTAGAGAATTGAGTGCGTATATCAATCCGTAGAAAAATTGCTTAACATAGGGGTTTCTTACATTTTTCAAACCTTTAAACCATATTTGAGTTGATATCGCTATTTTACCACTCAAAATAACTATTCCAAGAAATACTAGGAATATTCCAAGAATGATGCCTATAATTGGAATAAGAGAGATAGTTTTTTCAACCAAATAAATAGGTAGTAAAACGAAAATAACCAGCACTGTTTCAAGTCCTAAGATAACGGTTAAACTGGTTTTTAAACTCTCACTTAACGATTTCTTTAAACGCCCTTCACTAATCCATCGTATTACATATACTGGAAGTAGTGGAAAAGCACATGGAGATAGGAATGAGGAAAAGCCTCCTAAGAATGCTAAAACAGCTAAAGCTAAATTCAAATTATTCAACCCTTCAACTCATTTAATATTTGAGAGATTTCAGCTTCAAGCTTCGAGGCTTCTACGACACCTTCATGTCTAAACCTCATCTTACCCTCATGATCTATGATAACAGTTGTCGGTAGTGCTTTAACACCGTAGTTCAGACCGACTTTATAGCCTTGGGCGAATATCCAGGTAGCTTCAAGCTCATCCCTATACTTTACAAGAGCCTCCGAATTGTCTGATGGGTCAACGCTTATAGAGACTATTACGGTGGATGAATCCGTAAAATGCTCATTGACCAGTTTAAGCTCTTCGATCTGAGCTTTACAGTATCTACACCACGTAGCCATAAACTCTATCACAACGACCTTCCCCCTATGTTCACTTAGTTTAAAGACTGCACCATCTATATCGGTGATTGTGAATAGAGGAGCCTCCGTAGACTTGTCTTCCTCTTTAAAGAAGACCGTTAGTAGAACAGCTCCAACGATTATTGGTAAAACTATTGAGACGATTAGCCTAGTGTTCAACATGCTACAAAGAGTCGATTAAACCTTAAAAAGTATTTACTAACCTAGACTATCCTTATCAGACGACATACATTAACAAAGTTTGGATTTCTGAAGATTTCATGTGGGGAATTGAAGTGGTACCGAGGAAAAGCAATCGCTCTATTTAACGATAATGGTGGGATTTGTAAAAGCGTTTTTAACTTTTGAGGTTGATAAAAACTTAAAAAGAGCGTCTTTTCC
>JAWCKO010000006.1:0-8516 GCA_038851915.1 Bathyarchaeia archaeon | reverse complement strand
GCAATGCTACTACTGGTTGTTGCTTTATCGCTACCATCGAAGATGCTAAGCGAGCCCATTCAAGGGCCATGGAGGGGTTTATCGTCTATAAAAATGGAAAATGTGATGAGACATATTGAATTCTTTTCATCGTTTGAAAGTCGGATGACTGGGTACCCAGGTTTTTACAAGGCTTCAGAGTATATAGCTAAAGAGTTTAATAAAACGTTGGGAAATGTTGTTATTGAAGAATTTGAAGTAACAGCCCCTATTCAACATTTTGCAGAAATCTCCATAGAATCCCCAGAGCATGAGGTTTTAAAGGCCTATGCCTTCTGGCCGAATCTAGCTGAATCATGCTCTACTTCGGAGGATGGATTAAGAGGCCCATTATACTATGTAGGCTATGGAACTCTGCCTGAAATGGATGGAAAACCAATAGAAGGGTCTATCGTTCTAATGGAGTTGAACAATAGGTGGTTTTGGAGAATAGCTCTCAATATGGGCGCTAAAGCGGCGATATTCATAGAGCCTGAAGACTCCTTCAGAGGTGATTTTTGGGCGAAGGCTTTACAAATACCGATAAATTTCCCTAGGCTTTACGTGAGGCAGGAGGATGGAGACCATTTGAAGAGGCTTGTTGAGATCTATGGAAATCTAACGGTAACAGTAAAGTCTTCCACAACTTGGGAGAAAGTTAAAGCCTACAACGTATTAGCCGAGGTTAAAGGTACAGACCCTGAGTTGTCTAAGGAATACATCGTACTCGTAGCTTACTACGACTCACTTTCAATAGTTCCAGCCTCAGCCCCCGGAGCATCGGAATCCCTAGGAATATCGCTTCTACTAGAGCTGAGTAGAGTTTTCAAGGAAGACCCTCCTAAGAGGAGCCTACTTTTCGTAGCCTTAGGAGGACACGGTCTGGGATTGGCTGGTGCTAGAGAATTTGTATGGAGACACTTTCAAGAAATAGGCGAGAAGTACAGGCTTTTGATAAGTCTAGACCTCTCTACTGAAAGCTCAGACTTAGCCGTACAGTTTTACGGAGGCTTTTACTCACTTCACGGAACAGTCCCAGGATATGAAACAAAGTTCCAGTGGTTAAGAGATAAAATCTTCAACGAATATCTTAAACTCCATAGAACCTATGGAGGAGGAATTAGGCTTTTCGACTCCCTTGCGTTAACAAACATCTACTATGAACCTACTCCATTATACGTCGACAGTGAGCCATTCGTATTGGCTGGAGGCATCGGCTTCACTTTTAGAACATTCAACGTATTCAGAAGACACCTCTTTACGCCTTTAGATAGACAGGAGGATTTAGAAATAGACAGATTAAAGCCGCAGGCCGAGTTCATAGCCTTAACCCTTAAAATGCTCTGCGAAGAACTTAAGCTTGCGGTATATTCTAAGCCTACAGTCATAGGGGTAGGGTATGGATTTGTCACCTTAAGCGGTTACGTTCAAGAGTATAATTTGACGAAAGGCTGGTATCAGAAAGTCTCCAATGCACTCGTACAATTACCCTTCTGGCCTACTCTAATAGTTGAAAAAACAGATGAAAACGGATACTTTCAAGTTAAGGGCCTCAGGGCGGGAGCATACTACTGGTTTAACGGTTTCATAGTCGACCAATATGGACATGTAATGGGTACAAACGAATATGGAGGCTTTGCCCCCCCACTGCCGAACCTATTCGGCATAACGCTGTACAGACCAGATGCCTTTGTAAATATCAAGGTGTTTCGGTGTGGAAGCATACACATATCATATGTAGTGGACCCGAGAACTTTCTACACACCCTACGGTTCATATACCGTGTTAAACAATTTCAAAACACACGTGACTTTAATCACCTATGGTCCTGTCTACGCCGACGGTTACGATTTTCAAATATTTATACCTCCAGATACCCCTGTGGAGGTATTTCTAAGGACGGGCGGAACCCAAGAAAATTATGCGATCCTACTCAACATAACGGAATCCAGTAAAGAAGGCACAGGATACGTAGTTGAACCCGGAGAGACCCTAAGAATCAGAAACCTGGTTTTAGAGGCTTCCAGAAGCTTCTACATTTTGAATGAAGAAAGACTGAACAACCTCCATAGCTTCCACGCCTTCAGCATAAGGTCTGAAGAATACCACGGTCAAGCTGAAGCTATGTTGCAAGAAGCTTATGAAGCGTTTAAGAGTATGCGTTATAGTGAAGGCTACTACAAAGCCATACATGCTTGGTGCTTAGAAGCCTATGCTTACAGCTCCATAAAAGAGTTCATTATAGACCTAGCCTATAATTCGTCTCTAACGTACATTTTCACGCTGCCTTTGATCATAATGGTAACAATGGGGCTTTTAAGGAGGAAAAGTGGGGGGTTAAAAATTTTAACATTTCAATTGATACTCTCGCTATTCTTCATGGTAGTTCTATACTTATATAGCCCCGGCTTCCACGTCGCAACAAACATCTATACGATGCTAGGCTCCCTTTTCATAATCACTCTGATAGTTCTCGTCTTAATAGTTTTATGGAGAGAATTCCTGACAGCATTAAACTTCATCAGGAGAAAGTTCCTGAAAATTCCCTACGAGGAAAGCGATGCCAGATTAGGTGTTAAAGAGCTAACGTTTAGAATAAAAAGGTTTCTTGAAGAAGATAAGGCTAGATTTTTGACAATAATAGTTATCTCCTCTCTAGCTACATGCACTTTTCTACTAACGTCATTCTGCTCAAGTTACACTTACGTGTTCGAATCACCTATGAGTTTTAAAGCAGAAGAAAGTAGAATTCTTCTTAGAAAATGGCCTTGGGATGCCTTTGCCGAAAGACACGTAGATCTTTTACGCATAGAGCTTGCAGACAAAGCCTTGATATCCTTCAGGGTGTGGATGTATCCTTCCTATCAAGAACTCAGGATAAATGGAAATTGTACAGTTAAAGGGTTTCTAGGGCTGTCTTATGAGGAATTCCTCATAACGCAGGTAAATGACACTATAGAGCAGGGTGGATGGTTTGAGAGAAACGACCTATTTGCATGCATAGTAAGCGATGAAGTCGCGAAGACTTTAAACGTTAAACCTGGGGATACAATTGGAATCTGGGGTATTCCTCTAAAGCTTAGAGGTATATTTAGCAGTTCTAAAATGGACTCTTTAAGAGATTTAGACGGAGAACCCATAACACCTAAAGACCTATTTGCTCCATACGGTGAAGAAAGGGCGGTTCATCTACCGGCCTCCTCAGTCGTCATAGTCCCCTATGAGTTAGCTATGAAGATTGGTGGTACGATATATAGTGTAACGATAAAACCACATGATGTGGAGCTTTTAGATTTTATAGCAAGGTCTTTAGCCTACAGATCTCTTGGGGTTTACGCGTATGTTTCAAATGCTGAATCCGTAAAGCTTTACTGGTCTAGGATGGGCTATAAGGTTATATTCTTAGATGAGTCTTTAAGCATCTTCCTGAGTTTAAGTTTCATGGTGATAGGGTTTTACACAAGCTATAGGGCTAAATCTCGATACGTAGATGTGGGATTTAGAACCATATTGATTAAAGCAGTTTTACTAGGGCTTACAGCGTATCCAGTAGGCTTGTTTTTCGGGCAATTGTTATCTATATTCTTCTACAGAATTGGAATTCTACCCGAGGAAATAAAGCCAAACTTTTCAACATTTTCACTACTAGTGGCTTTACTACCAGCTGTAGCAACATCTCTTTCATTTTATGGAAGCCCCTTCTTCTCCTTTATGGAAAAAGCATTGTTAGAAACGTTGAGAATGAGGGAAGTTTTGAGATACGGGAGAGAATACCGATTGAGTAAAAAGGTCTTAGATGGTTTAGAAGAGAGGAGTGTTTTGGGGATTATGGCTTTCATAAGTGAACATTTCAAACTATACGTAGAAGAACGCTATGAAGGTATGCAAACTTTAGATGTAGGTTTCTTTAGCGTAGAAGACTTGAAGAGGCTCAGATTGGTCGTACAGATGGCTCCATGGGAGTTTGGTATAATCGCAAACGCAACACTCGAAGCAATTAAAGGTGAAAATGGACTGTACGATTTGACAGTATCTATAAGGTGCAGAGGCGGCATTGAGGATAGACATCTGGGAGGAATATTTAACAAAATCTTAACCATGTTAAATCAATGGGGCCGTTTAGATGAGTCTTCACATGAATATTATATTGAAAACGCTTCAACGATTTTAGGGGAGCATGTTATGAGGAGGGATTTACATGAGAGGCTTTAGCGGCCTCAGCCTCAGAGTATTGATTATAATGCTTTTCATAGCTTTCGTAGTAGAACCGATCGTAATATACAATTACCTCATAGGCGGTTCATTCGGAGGATTAGAAGCTTGGCTCATAACAATACTTCTCGTCGAAATAACAAGTATAACTGGCAGAACGTTGACTATGCAAGAGGCGTTTATGATAAATACGGTTGTAGGGTTGATATTAGCTAGGTCTTTACTATTTCCAACAACTCTCCTATACGATATGTTCTATGCCTTTCACCAGGTGACGGAAAATTTTGGATATGCTAGTCAATTGCCCTACTGGTTTACAGTACCCCCTGAATCCTTAGTTGCAAAGGGTCTCCTTAGAACATTCTTCACGATTGAGTGGACCATTCCATTAACGGTATTGCTGACCCAGATCGCAATAAACATGGTGATGACATTATCTATGGGGATTATATGCTACGAAATATACGTCGTTGTTGAAAAATTAGAGTTCCCACTTCAAGCGGCAACAGCCGAAGGAATAATCACGGTTACAGGAGGAGACCCTGAGAGAAGCAGAGTATTTGCAATATCGGCTTTTATAGGTGGTGTGTACGCACTTTTAAGCTGGTTCATTCCGGTAGTTGTAAACTGGCAGATTCCATCCTTAGTCTACATATTCGACTGGGAATTTACCAATTTATTAGAATATTGGCGTGATATACCCATTCTCCCAGGTGCATCCCTCGCTATAAATGTAAACCTTTTAACGTTCGCATCGGGGCTTGTAATCCCCCTAGATGTTTGTACCTGGATGTTTATAGGTTCTCATATTCTATATTTCATAGGGAATGCTCTCTTAGTTAGATGGGATCTCTGGACTCAAGCTGAGGTTGGAGCATGGTACCAAGGAGCAGGAGTATACTATAATGTTAGATGGTCTCAGTTCAACTATTGGGCTGCATTAAGCTTAGGTTTTGCATTGGCAGGCTCTATTATACCAATCATAATGAGGCCAAGTGGGGTAGCTAAGGCATTTAAATCCCTTTATAGGTTAGTTGAGTCTGAACGAACCGGAGACGTAGTACCTCTGTGGTTGGTCTTAACGATGTTCATCTCAGCATCTGTAGCCTACATCATTCTACTCCTATTTCTTCTTCCAAAAATCGCATATGGACAATTACTGCTCTTAGCGTTAACATTCATAGGTGGAAGCTTTTTTATAACACTCATATCTGCTACTACGACTGGTGTAACAAGCTATGGATTTAACATTCCATACTTGAGGGAGGGCATTATCTTAACTACTAGGTATCCAGGACTTGAAATATGGTTTTCACCAGTGGGGGTAAACGTTGAAGGTGCAGGTATAGCTGCCTCCATGAAGACCGCTACGATGACAGGCGTAAAATTAAAAGAGTTTCTGACGGCATATCTAATGTTTATCATTTTAGGCTTTTTATCTAGTCTCATATTTACACAGATATTCTGGAGTTTAAATCCGATACCGTCGTGGGCTTATCCAAACACGGCCTATGGATGGCACTTTTCAGTATATGAGCGAAATTTGAACCTTAAATGGTTTATGTCAGGTCAAATACTTAAACCGCCTCTAATACTCAGCGGTTTTATAGCTGGAACTGGGCTTTACTTGGTATTCAATTTTTTAGGTGTTGCAAACTGGTTTTTCGCAATGCTCTCCGGTTTTGTCACATATCCTAACGTGGCTTTATCGATTATGCTGAGTGCTCTAATCAGCAGATACGTTTTTGCTAGAATCTTCGGATCAGAAACTTGGAGAAAATATGCACCAAATGTCACAGTAGGATTATCGGCAGGATGGGGGATTGTAACCACATTGGGTGGAATAATAAATCTGATTTCAAGAAGTGCATGGATACTACCATACTAGGAGGCTATAACGTTGAAGAGAGGAGGCATACAATTAAATACCTCGAGAATACTGTTAGCATTAACGTTGACGGCTATCTGGAGTATTTTTGGAGCTATTTTAACAATAGTATTGGGGAGTGCTCATGGATATACTTTCTATGATGGGTTTGCTCTCTCCACCACTACTACCTTCCTAACATTGTATATTGTATGCACGTATAGGAGGCCTGTTAGCGTTGAAACATATGTCTCGGTTTTAATAGCCCTCTCTTCTTCTACAGTCGTATGCAGTTTCTGGAGTTTTAGTAGTACATTCATAAGAAGCTGCTACATTAGAATAATGGAGCCGTATAGAACACTCTTTGGAGCCTATATGCCGTACTTCTGGGCTCCTGAGACGGAAACTATAAACTCTATGCTTCTTGGAGGAAAAGAATTCCCGATTTTTAAATTAACTCCCTCTATAATCTTCTGGATCTGCTTAACGGTTTCCTCCTACATATTCTTCATGGGGTCTGCTTTAGTATTTAGGGACTCTTTCCTAGAAATTGAGAAACTCTCATTCCCTCATACCCAAGTTTATCTAGAATTAACTCCATATTCTTCCATGAGGCGGTTTTCGAAGGGGACGTTTAAGGCAGGACTATTGTTTATACTAATTCTTCAGGTACCCTATGTAATTAGGCAGGCTGTACCTTGGTTTCCAGTTGTACCGATAAATTGGGGACAGGTTTTCCCCTTTACCGTAGACTTCTCAGAGGTAAGAGAGATCAGAGAGATATACCTACCTAATTCCGTTTTAACGTTCGGATACAATCCATGGCATATAGCTCTAGCCTATTTAGCACCTATGGATACAACTCTATCTGTATGGCTTTCATTTCTACTTCTCCAAGTGGTCTACCCGGCTCTAGCCACCTGGATGGGAATAATACCTATGAATACTTCAAGGGTTACTTTTCAATCAGCTAGGAATTGGCGTTGGATTAACCTCATGTATGGACCACTTAAACCCTACATAACCATAGGGGTAGGTGGGCTCATAGGTATAGGTGTTTGGCCTATAATACTTGACTTAGCATTCAGAGGGGAACGGAGGGTTTTCCTTGAAAGAATAGGGCTACTTTCCATACTACTAGGTGCAGCTGGCCTATCATACCTGGCCTATTTAAGCAATTCCCCTCTACCTCAGACGTTAATAGGTCTTCTAATTCTACAGAGTATTGCTTTAGGCCTAGCAAGAATCCGAGGCGAATTAGGGCTCTTAATACCACCAATTTCAAAACCTCTAAATACAGCGTTCTGGTACAGACTATATCCCTGGAAAACTATGGACTCGACCTACTTTACATACCTGCATACTTTCGGAGGAATTTATAGCTCTGAAGCTGGAGTTAGCTTTATGTCAATACCATCTCTATCGATGGAGACCCTTAAGACTATGAAGAGCTGGAAAATAGAAGACATA
Organism: Bathyarchaeia archaeon; assembly: GCA_038851915.1. Lineage (GTDB taxonomy): Archaea > Thermoproteota > CALKCG01 > B24 > B24 > DTBU01. The sequence goes on along the minus strand of JAWCKO010000006.1, from coordinate 949 downwards.
GAGGGATTCTATATTCTCTCTCTAGCGTCTATAATAGTAGCTTCCACCATATACTTTCTAGTTTCACTAGAGCTCTTTAATGCGTACGGGGTTTCCGCATTTCCAGGGTCGAAAAGACTATTCTATGAAACGGTAAAAGATGAATCGGATTTCTTGAGAACTGCAGTTTCATGGTCTTAGGGTTCACGTTCCCGTGGTTTCCCATAACACCAGAAGGATTGGTTATATCCTCTACGGAAGTTGCAATGCAGGGCTTTTGGAGCAGCTGTTTAATAGCTTGGATTCTGAAGAAACTGACTTTCGCTGTAGGAGGAGCTTATCTTTACGAACGTGATGGAAAATCTATGGCTCTAGGGATAATACTCGGCTACGTTTTAACAACAGTATTAAGTATACTAGTATCTTTGGGTTTAGTGGTCTACCATTGACCCATCACCCGCTCTCAAAAATAGAGGGGAAGTGTCAACTTTTTATAGCTCAATTAAGTATCACCGCTATTCTTTCCATTTAAGCCATAGATTTATAGGTTTATCAGCATCTCTACTAAACGGGAGGCATACTTTTCGACCTAAGGCTGCGGAATGATAGCCAGCCATTATAAGTTCAACAACAACTCTTCCATCCTCCCCAGTTACGTGAGGCTTTTTATCCTCTTTAACACACTCTATGAAGTGAGCCATTTCCTGTGGAAATCCATACTGCCATAATTCATCTGGAATACAGTACGTCCAACCTTTAGTTGTCGGAGCTTTCTCAACCGCGTAACCGTATCCCCTCTCGCTGTAAACGAGGAGTGAAGAGCCCATGAGGAGATCTGCATATATGACACCTTCTGAACCGTAGAACTCTGCTTTATCATCCATGCCGCCTCGTCTAGCCCAGCTGTCTTCAGCTAAACCTGTTACCCCTTCTTCAAACTCTACGATAGCTATGCTGTTATCTTAACCAT
>JAWCKO010000005.1:4031-20123 GCA_038851915.1 Bathyarchaeia archaeon | reverse complement strand
GATTCCTGTTGAAGGCGAACTAGAAACAGACGATAATGCGTGCACAAGTATGGCGATAGTGATAATTCAAGCTCCTCCCGTCGGCGGAGAAATAGTTAGCGTCTTCACTTCATACATAATAATGGCGATAGTAATAGCCGCAATGATTACGACCTTAAGTCTAACGATAATGCTAAGGAAAAAGAATTGGAAAAACTTAATTGGAGAACTGTTTAGATGTAGACTATGCTCTTTTAATGGAAAATAAATTACTCATTCACCTCTTTATTTTTATTAAGAGATAGCTTAAGCCTTTCAAAACCGTCATACATCCTAAAACCAGTAGAAGAATATTCGAGTTTTTAGAAAGCTGTCTTCAAGCCTTATATGGTTTTCCAGCAGTTGGAAAGTTAAAGTTTACAGAGAGACTTAGGTTTTTCAATGAATAAGCCCATGTAAACACGATAAATCTTCAAGCTGTAAATTTTTAAAGTGGATTTAAGTTTAAACATTGAAGTATGCTATGAACAGCGGTTTACACATAATCGTCTTAATAAAACAAGTGCCAGATATTGGAAAAGTTAAATTTAACGTCGAAGAGGGCAGGATAGATAGAAGTTCAGCACCATTGGAAACGAATCCCTTCGATTTAAATGCGCTTGAGACGGCTATCCAGCTTAAGGAGAGCATCGGAGGATACGTGACAGTCGTAAGCATGGGGCCTCCTCAAGCTGAATCGAGTTTAAGAGACGCCTTAGCTAGAGGGGCTGATAGGGCTATACTTCTCACGGATAAATTTTTCGCTGGAGCAGATACACTTGCCACATCTTACACGTTAGCTACGGCTATTAGAAAGATCGGCTCTTTCGATCTGGTAATTTGCGGCGAGAAGACCGTAGATGGAGATACTGGTCAAGTTGGGCCTGAAGTCGCCGAACACCTCAATATTCCACATGTAGCCTATGTATACGAGATCAGGTCAGCTACATTAGATAAGCTTCTAGTAGTCTCCGATATGGGTGATAAGTATCTGATTGAAGTCAAGCTTCCAGCTCTAATAACCGTGACCAAAGATATAAACACACCTAGACTTCCAACTTTAAGAAACGTTCTTAAAGCTAAGAAGGCTAACATCGATGTTTGGAGTGTCAATGACTTAGCAGACTACGGTGAATTATGTAGATTTGGTCTTCAAGGCTCTATGACCACGGTATTTAAAATAGTTTTCCCATCCGAAGAAGGAAGGAAAGGGCTAATCTTCCATGGGGATGACGCCGCTGAAAAACTCATGGAGGTTTTACGTGAAAGGGGGTTTATAGCTTGAATCAGCCGATTAAAAACGGTGTGATTGCGTACGCTGAACAGAAGAAGGGGACACTACATCCAGTTTCATTCGAACTCTTAGGTAAGGGTAGAGAATTGGCGGATAAACTTAACGTTGAGCTTTGGAGCGTTCTATTAGGGCATCATGTTCGAGACGAGGCTGAAACCCTCACATATTATGGTGCTGATAGAGTTTTCCTCTACGACGATCCGACGCTTGAAGAATTCGACGTAGTCAAGTATAAACATGTGCTTGTTGAACTTGTTAGAGAAGCCGATCCTCAACTGTTTCTAGTAGGTGCAACACCGCTGGGTAGGAGTTTAGCTCCAAGAGTTGCGGCTGCGCTGAATACTGGTTTAACCGCGGACTGCATCGATATTCAAATCGACGATAAAGGTGAAATCATTCAGATAAGACCCGCCTTCACAGGGAACATACTTGCCCATATAAAAACTAGAAGTAGACCTGTTATGGCGACTGTTAGATACCGGGTTATGAAGCCTCTGCCTAAGGATACTTCGAGAAAAGGGGAGATAATTGAGAAAACCCCTCTTAAGCTTCCAGATACAGGCTTAAAAGTTTTAGGTGAAGTTTCAACGAGGTCTGTAAACCTTGCAGAGGCAGATATCATAGTGTCAGGAGGTAGAGGTCTGAAGAAGAAAGAGGATTTAAACATGCTTAAAGAATTGGCCTCCCTCCTAGGAGGAGAAGTAGGTGTCAGTAGGCCCCTCGTCGACGACGGATGGGCATCTAAAGATCGCCAAGTCGGTTTCAGCGGGAATACTGTTAAACCTAAACTCTACATTGCATGCGGTATTTCCGGTTCTCCTCAACATATAGCTGGTATGCGTGATTCTGAGGTCATAGTGGCTATAAATATCGACCGATCGGCACCTATTTTTCGAATAGCCGACTATGGAATAGTAGGTGATTTATATGAGGTTGTACCTAGATTGATTGAAATTTTAAAGAGGCTGAAGAAGAATGGGTAGTTTAAGTTTAGATTTTATTGGAAAGCTTAAGGCGATTGTGGGAGAAGACTGGGTTGTTCAGGGCGAAGACCTCGTAGCTAGCTACGTGTTAGATGAAACCCCTCCTCCAATAAGACCCCAGCCACACTTAGATGTAGCCGTTGTTAAACCAAATTCTTCAGAAGAAGTCTCTGAAATACTCAAGTTGGCAAATCAATATGATATCCCGGTTTTCCCCAGAGGCGGAGGTACGGGCCTAGTCGGAGGATGCATACCGATAGTTTCAGGGATCATACTTTCACTTGAAAGGATGAATAAGATTGTTGTTGACAGGGATAATTTAATGGCTGAAGCTGAAGCCGGTGCAACTTTAAGAGACCTTTTAAATGCTTCAGATGAAGCTGGCCTATTCTTCCCACCACATCCAGGCGATGAAGGGGCTCAAATAGGTGGTTTAATAGCTTGTAATGCAGGTGGAGCTAGAGCCATTAAAACTGGAGTTATGCGAAACTACGTACGCGGTTTAGAAGTCGTTCTACCTACTGGGGAGATTATAAAACTTGGCGGCAAACTCTTGAAGAACAACTTCGGATTTGACCTAATGCAGCTTATAATTGGAAGCGAAGGTACTTTAGCCGTTATTACTAAGGCTTGGATACGCCTATATCCAAAGCTTCCAGCAACTGCAACATTGATAATCCCATTTGAATCGAGATCCACAGCTGTTAAAGCAGTGCCTAAGATCCTCCACGCGGGTATTTTGCCATTAGCCTTAGAATATGTTGAGAAGATTCCCATCGAAAGGTCGGCTGAACGTTTAGGTTTAAAGTGGCCGTGTAGAGTCGGTGAAAGCTTTCTCATAGTAATATTGGCTGAACAGTCTAATGAAGCTTTATACAGTCAATGTGAAAGGCTTTTATCGCTCTGCGAGGAATTCGGCTCTCTTGAACCGCTTCTAGCTGAAAGTAGAGAGGAACAGGAGAATATTCTGAAGATTCGCAGTGAAATATACCCATCCCTTAAACCCGACATGGTAGACATATTGGATGCTACCGTTCCACCAGCATCCATAGGTCTTTTCATGGATATGGTTGAGGAAATAGGTAAAAGCTATAATACTTATCTGCCATCCTATGGACATGCAGCAGATGGAAACATACACGTCCACATAATGAAAGAGCAAGGTTGGTGTATTGAAGACTACGATAAAGTTAGAGATGAAATATATGCCGTCGCCGTAGAACTCGGTGGAACAATAACAGGTGAACATGGCATAGGAGCTGTTAGAAGGAAAAGCGTGGATAAATTTCTAAGTCCAATACATATAAAGCTCATGAAGGGGATCAAACACATATTCGATCCGAAAAACATACTAAATCCAGGCAAAGTGCTACCATAAACCGTTTTTGAAAAATTAAAATAAAAGATCCCACTAATACTTATATAGGGAGTGGGTAAGCCAGTGAGCGGGTTTCCGGACGCTTAAAGCGTCTGGAGGAAACTCCTCCATGCAGGTGGAACCCCACCACGGCGACGTGGAGGGCGAGAGCCCTGGCTCCGGTGCAGAAAAGATACTCTCGCCCGGTGTATGTGGATGATAGGCGGCTTAACCGCTGACAATACCGGGATGTAGAGGTGAAACTGCCGTCCTGTGGGCGTTAAGGCAAAGGAAGCCTATGAGCCTCCATCTGAGGCTTCGGTAGGCCGCATTAGTCGAATCCCGCTTAAAACAAAAGGAGGGTTACGGCTGGCATATCCACTCCCTGAGGCATTGCCCCGCTCAAATGTCGAACGGTTTACCATACGGTATTTGAGACCGAAGAATCCGGGTCCAAAGGCTATCTAGAGCTTATTGAGAAAATTGGCAGTCTATTGAATACCGCAGTTGTCTTCGCCGTGTTTAGACGGGACCAAGTGCCAAGTGGACGTTTTAATTAAATTCGTAGATCAGATATTTTGACCGAAGCGCCCTCCTTTATGTCTGTGAAGTGCTTCTCCTCATTCAATATGACCACAGGCACCTTCTTTCCTTTTGAAAGACGTAACGCTAATGCGGCTGAAGATAAGTCTACCCAAAGCTTCCCCTCATACTTCAATTTCAACGCAGCCAACTCCAATGTGGTTTCCTTGTCATTTACCACGTTAAGAGTCGCATAGGCTGAGCGTATTATGGCACTCGGTTCAACCCTTCTAACCAACAATTCAGGCTTCTCCATGATTACTTGAGAGATCACAAGAAATAGGCAGCCATAGTGTTTCATCATAGTAACAGACCCCAAGGTCAAGGAGAAGCTGAGACCTCCTCCTAAAATACTTCGATGTCCAAGAAGCCCATAACCTTTTTTAGGGTGAAATGAATTGGAAAAATTTAAACGCTCTTCAATAAGGTGTTTGTTAACCGTAGAGCAGAGTTATGGAAAAATTAACGGTAGCCACAAAATTCTTGGCAAAGAACAGAGTGAATTTAAATATTGCTGATTAGAGTCGGTATTTGAAGGTTGCCTATGGTCAGCCTAAAATTATTCTCTCTTCTCAAAGTATTTAAATTCCAGCTCATTCATCCCCCTAGCCGAAGTAGTGGATTTTCTAGGGTGCAATTCTTATAAATTGGTGAGAAAAATCGGTTGTTAAATGGGTGCTAAAGCTGTAAAAAGTGCACTTAAGGCTACAACTATTATGAGGAATATTATGGATGATACTATTGCTATGGATAATGCTCCAATCCACCCAACGTCAAAAATGGTTTTATAGGATGCTAACCACGCGAGGAAAGCTAGCATCATTGCCAGTAGTGATGATAGTTCGCCTAAAAATAGGTACAGGGTTATTGATGATAGAACCATAGCTATTGTAAACACTATCGGTCCTACAAGCGTAGCAAGCATGGCTTTCCCCATTGAAGCCTTTTTTCCAACTATTATTCTAGCCGCTATATATACTGGTATTGATGCGAATATCCACGCGATAAGCAGCATTAGTATCAGTGTTGTTAAAGGTGGAATCGTCCAAATGGCAAATGGCGGAGGCATATTTACCACTGTTTCTCATTCTTCACTGTACTATGATGTGTTCTTATTGACTGGTTGAAGTTTCAGATTTTTCCTCTTTCTTCAATTCTTCTTCAATCTCTTTCTCAATATCCTCTATGGGCTTCGGTGGAGGAGTTGTTGCCAGCGTATATCCTATCCAAGCCAAAATCGCTAGTACTCCTCCAACTGCAGCAAAGCCTGTGAGTTTAAGTACGAGCAGTGCATATTCAGTTAGAAAGACAAGGTAAGCGTAGACTAGTATACCTAAAACTCCTGCTACGAGTAACAGTGCACCTATAGCCTGATCTTTACTCATGTTGACCACCCGGATATTGAAAATTAATCCTTAGACAGATTTAAAATTTACCACAGCTCCCGGCATTTGTTACATTTTCTTCTACACATTTGACTGGAAGGCTCTATCTGATCAACGTTTTAGCCAGAATGTAGATGGTTAAGCCTACAATAAAAGCGGCAACTACTGGTGTAAAATCCAACCGTTGAAATTCTGTTGTTGATCTTTCTCCAAAGGTTTGACTGGAGCTTTTATTACCCGCTTCCAAGTCCTCGGAAATCCCTTGAGAAACAGGCTTAACCTTCTCCTCATCAATATGGGTTTGAGGTGGAGCTTGAAGCGTAGTCGAAAGTATTATTGCTAGCGCTACTCCTAACACTATGCTGGCAACGGTCTTCCTAATCTGCCTAGTCATATATATAAAATATCACGCTCTTAAAAGATAATTCTAATGTTTAGAACGGCCTCCTCCTCCATATTCTAAAGGTTTCAAACCAGAAGATGACTGATGCTATTGTTGCAACTACTAAAGCCATAGTGTTCATCGTAGACCACGTTAGAAGCTGATATGCTACTATTGTCGTGAAGAAACTAGCGTAGAATAAGTATCTTGGAAGAGCTAAACCCATAACGTTTACAAATAGGCTTAAAACACCCACGTCGACTTTTCTAGTGACAACATACCTGCCATATGTGTCTTTACCGACTAAGCCAAGTGTTTCCAATTTATCGAGGTGGTGAAACGCTAAACTTGGACTTGAAAACTTCAACGCCCTCTGAACTTCTCTCACGCCAACTCCTCTTCTATTCCTCAAAAGATACATGTAGACTTGCAAAGTTTTACCCCTAAGGGCGTATTCTACCTTCTCCATATCCGGTTCTTTAGACTTCTCAGACATTTTTAGCTCCTCAATCAAACAATTGATTAGACTAAGAATAAATATTTCCTTTAAATAAGTAGAATAAAGACCTAGTATAGGACTTCCTCTAGTTTGTTGTTTTCCAGGGCTTTCTTAAGCTCTAAAGCTATTCGCTTACCTGTAGACATAGGCTCATTAAACAGGTATGCCGTATATGGTGAACCTTGAGGGTATAAGTTTGTCCCAGCAACTATCCTAGCAGAAACTTCGAAAACTGTAAACCCTCTACTAGGATGATATATCGTCTCAAGGCAAAAAGGCCCTATTATCCCCGGTGGAAAAAGCCTTTGAGAAGCAATCCTTTAAAAGACTCTCCCTTAAAATTAAAGGCTGATTTCCGGTAACAGTGTAGTCGAAGAATTCCCTTGGAACATTTGGTAGTCCTCTATATGCTTCATCTATAGGCTCTATGCGTTTATCCATACTTAGAAGCTCAAGTCTACCCTTCGTCACTCTAAAACCCCCATCCAGCATAAGACTGTAGAAGAAGTGGAAGTAATAACGTACTCCGGGTACAAACTCCTGTATGGAGGCTTCCTCAACACTTTTTATGAGCCCCCTCTCCATAGCCCATTTAATCTTCTCTTCAAGCTCTTCAACAGAATCTGCTGTGAAATATCCGGCCCCCCCTTTTGCACCAGGATACTTTACAAACACTTTACAGTCGGCTTCCGGTGGGTCTTTAAATTCTCTTGGAGTTTTTAAACCAGCCTCTCTAAACCATTCTCTCTGTTTAGATCTATCACTCTCCCATAGTAAAACCAATCTATTGCCGAACATAGGTATGAAAAGCTTATTAAGGATGTTTGCAGCCCCAACGTATTCGACGAAAGAGCCATGTGGTATTATCACACAGTTATCCTCTATAAGTTTCTCCTGAACATCTTTGGAAAGTACGTCTTTAAATTCTCGAACCTCTATGAAAATATCTGGCTCAGCAAGAGGGAAAGCTTCGTAGACAAATCTACGGTCTGGCGTTGTCACACCGAGCGTTCTGAATTTCAGTTCTCTAGCTCCATGAAAAATTTGAAGCGCTGAATGAGAGCATATAGTTGAAATGGTGAGTCTACTCTTTTCATATTTTGAAAGTAGTCCTCTGATTTCTTCCCTCGTTATCATGTTACAACCTCTTTAAGTCTACCGTGTTTATAAGCATATGAAATTTCGATAGTCGTTAAATCTAAAACACTTTCAACCCTATCGAGTCCCAGCTCTCTGAGAATTTTAGAATAACCTATTGAAAGCCTCCTCATCTCAGGTGAAGTAGGTCCTACACAGGGGCTTCCAGGGACTCTAGGACTTACAGCAAACACGTAGAATTCAAGCCTCCTACCTTCAGGGTCTTCAGGGTCATATACTATGGCTCCTTGGAGTGCGAAAGAACCTATAAGCCCCGGAGGATACTCTAACCTACATATTTCAACGAATTTTTCAGCAGCCCTATAGACGAGCGGCTTCTGAGATTCTCTCATAGTTACTCCAAAATGACTGATCTCCTCGTTCTTAATGGGAATGTTTAATTCGAGCTGGTCCTTTGCGGGTAAGTTTAATACTCCGTGCAGGTTTACCTGTCTCCTATCATCGAATCCTAGAAAGTCGAAAGATGGGAAGACGTCTGTAAGAGCCCATGCGTGAAAGTTTGCGTTAAACCTCGGACCTAGTGCATACTCTTCTATTATGGATTGTTTGAGGTCTTCTTCCGCTATAACGTCTTCTCTTATAAGTTTCTCAGCTTTTGCCCAGTATTCTTCTGGACTACTTGCTGTGAAGAATGCTCTTTCAAGAGGCTTCTTCTTCTGCCTAACCTTTACGATGACCAGTCTATCTATTTTCTCCGGGCTTGAAAACAGTTTAGGCATTCTAATCCCAGCTTTCTCTAAAAGCCAATACTGGTTTCTAGGGAGAAGCCTCTCTTCTGTTTTTAGGAGGTATCTGTTTCCATATATTGGAACGTAGAACTTGTTCTCTATGTTTTCCCATCCCACGTAGACCGTGAAGGACCTATTCGGTATGAAAATGGTGTTCAAGTCTCGAAGTCTATCTTGAACCCCATCGTCAATTATCTCTTCAAACCTGTCTAGGAGGATGACTTCATCGAATAGAAAACTGTTGTATTTAGCGTAGAGCTCTTCCCTACCCCTTTGACATACGACTACCGTTTTAAAGCCAGCGTATTTAGCAGATGCTGCAACTTCTTCTGCTGAATGGCTTCCAAGCACGCCTATGGTTGGCTTACCATATTTTGAAACCAATTCTTGAACTTCGCTTCTCTCAATAGTCATACGGGTCTCCTCGTTAAAATGTTGTCGGCTCTATCTTAAAAAGCTGAGAACTGCTTAAACTTTTTAATGTGATCTTCATATGTAACCTGAAGCATATGCGAGTTAAAATGTCTGGTTTTAGTAGTCTTTCAACAGTTGATGAAGCCTTAAAAAGGCTCTTCGAAGCCATTAGGGATCATAAGCTTGACGTTGAGAATATACCATCAGAAGATTCCATCGATAGGATATGTGCTGAAGATTTACCGTCTCCCATAGACGTACCTCCTTTTAACAGGTCAGCCGTGGATGGTTATGCTATCAGATACGTAGATGTTTTAAGTGCGACAAAATCCAATCCAGTGGAACTTAAAATCGTAGGCGTCTCAGAAGCCGGCTATAGCTTGGAAACACTTGTAAATGTCAATCGTGGAGAAGCTGTAGAGATTTACACGGGTGCTCCCCTACCGTTTGGAGCAGACTCCGTAGTTATGGCTGAATTCTGTAAAAGAGATGGAGATAAACTATGGGTTTCAAAGCCAGTAGCATACATGCAGAATGTTTCAGTAAAAGGGGAGGACTTTAAAACTGGGGAGCTAGTCGTAGCTAAAGGTGTTAAATTGAAACCGTGGCATATAGGTGCTTTAGCTTCCCTAGGTATAATGAGCGTAACGGTTTACCGTAAGCCCGTAGTTTTAATCGCATCGACCGGTTTAGAGCTTAAACAGCTGGGCTCTGAAGACAGCCCAGGCAAAATATACGATTCAACTAGACCTATGCTTAAAGCGCTTTTGAAAAGCATTAATTGTACGGTTTTAGACCTTGGAATACTTCCAGATGAACCTGCATACATTATGGAGACGATTTCTAAGCACTTAGACTCGGTTGATCTAGCGATAATAACTGGTGGAACAAGTCTAGGTTTAAGAGATGCGACGCCAGAGGCTTTAAACGTGCTAGAGGGTTCAAAGCTGATCTTCCACGGGGTTCGTATGAGACCAGGTAAGCCTACTGGTGCTTACGTTGTGAAAGGTAAGCCTATTTTCATGCTTTCAGGCTTTCCAGTTGCAGCTTTCATAGGTTTTAAAGTCTTCGTTGAACCAACCATATATGCTCTAACAGATTCTAAGCCAGATCCACAACCTATAGTTAAAGCATATGTTACTAGGAGGTTTGCTAAGCCTACGGGCGTTAAAGCATATGTTAGAGTTAGAGTTTACCGCTCTCAAAACCACTTTTATGCTGAACCCCTTAGATTGACTGGATCAGGGATACTTTCAACTTTAACTAGAGGTAACGGTATTCTCGTTTTAGAAGAGGAAGTAGAAGGTGTTGAAGAAGGGGAGGAAGTTGAAGTCATACTCACACAGCCCTTTGAAGAGGTGGCGTAGGATTGGCAAAGGTTTTCCATAGACTTATGAAGGTTGATGAAGCTATAGAGCTCGTTAAAAGACATTTGAAACCGCTTAGCCTCGAATTAGAGTACGCGCCTTTAACTGAAGCCTTAGGTAGAGTCCTCGCAGAGTCTATAGTTTCACCAGTAGATTATCCTCCGTTTGACAGAGCAACAGTAGACGGCTATGCTGTTAACAGCATCAGCCTACTGAATGCTGACGAGGAAAACCCTATTAAACTTAGAGTTATTGGGGAAGTTAAAGTTGGAGAACTTCCAGATTTAGAAGTTAAACCAAGTGAAGCCGCTGAAATACATACTGGTGCCCCTATACCTAGGGGAGCAGATTCAATTGTGATGTCTGAGTATACTAAAAGGATTAGAGAATACGTACTTGTCTACAGGTCTACATACCCAGGTGAAAACATTGCTCAAACTGGTGTAGATCTTATGGTTGGTGAAACTCTGCTTAGAAAGGGCATGGTTTTAACGTCTAGGGAAATCGGGGTACTTGCTGCTATTGGGTTTAATAAGGTTCCAGTTTACAGAAGAGTTAAAGTCGCTGTGATTTCAACGGGATGCGAGGTTCAACCGCCAGGTTCCCCCTTAAAACCAGGTAGAATCTATGATGTGAATAGTTTTACTATTTCCTGTATGCTCAGGGAATTGGGCTGTCAACCAGACGTATTAGGTGTATATCCTGACGACTTTGATGCTTTACGTGAAGTCGTTGGAAAAGCTCTTGAAAACCACGATATTATAATATCTTCAGGGAGTACTTCAGCCGGATTTGGCGATATAATATACCGGGTTTTTAATAGTTTAGGTAAACCAGGTGTTCTAGTTCATGGACTTTTAATGAAACCTGGTAAGCCTACTGTTGCAGCCGTGATAAATGGCAAACTTGCATTAGGGTTGCCGGGCTTCCCGGCTTCAACCATGATAGCTTTCCACATGTTTGCAAGACCAATTATTATGCATCTAGCTGGTCTCTTCGTTGAAAGCCCCATCAAAATTAGAGCGATTCTACCGTTTAGAGTTAAAACAGGCGGTGGTGTGAAAACCATTATACCTGTAAGTTTAACTTCAAACCCATCTGGATTTTTCTCAGCGTATCCAATTGTTGAAGAATCCGGAGCCATATGGAGATTAGCTTTGTCTGACGGCTTCATAGAGTGTCCTGAAGAGAGAGATTTCCTTGATGAGGATGAAGAAGTATATGTGACACTTTTCTCTAAAGCTATTAAACCAGCCGACTTAATCTTCATTGGAAGTCATTGTCTAGGTTTAGACATTCTCTTCGAGTATTTTAGAGAGCCATTAACCATGAAAATAGTCAACATAGGTTCGCTGGGAGGGCTTTTGGCTGTTAGAAGAGGTGAAGCCGATGTAGCTGGTGTTCACCTTTTAGACCCTGAAACTATGCAGTATAATATTCCTTATATAAGAAGATATGGGTTAGAAGGTAAAGCCGTACTAGTTAGAGGGTATGCTCGAATGCAGGGCTTCATAGTGAAGCCCGGTAATCCTAAGAAGATAGATGGGTTTGAAGACTTCTTCAGAGAAGATGTTACGATTATAAATAGAAATAAGGGTTCTGGAACAAGGGCTTTAATAGATGAAGGTTTACGGAAAGCATGTGAAAGCCTCGGATTAAAGTTTGAAGAAGCAGTTAAAAGGATTAGAGGTTATACATTTGAGGCTAAAACACACTCTGCATTAGCGTCAGCTGTAGCGCATGGTAAATGCGACGTAGGTATAGGCATTGAAGCAGTAGCCTACGCGTATGGATTGGAATTCCTACCGATAGCTGAAGAATTCTACGACTTCTTAATCTTAAGGGATAGACTTCAGAAGAACTCTGTTAAACTTTTCCTTGAAGTGCTCCGCTCTGACACGTTTAAAAGAGTACTTGCAGAGAGACTTAAAGGATACAAGTTTCTTAGAGAGACTGGTAGCATAGTATACGGCTGAAAGTTTCACTTAATTGGAAAATCCCATCCTCTATACTGGAAGATAAAAGTATGTTTAAAAGTAAAATCTACTTATCAATATTTTATGTGTCTTCTCAAAGTCTATCTAGATGATGTTGGGGGGAGGAAGCTAATAGCAACAGATGTGGCTCTTATCATACATGAAGGAGATGGTTTCAGACTTAGATTTTTAGAGTCAGGTAGAGATATTCTACTTAGAAAGGTTATACTCCAATTTTTAGACGCATTAAATTCTCTGATCGTATTCAAACCTTCAGAATAGGCTATGCGGCCCTTCAATATTTAAAAGACTGGTTAAGTATATCATTTTATGGGAGAATGGCGAGAAGGCGGGAAGAAGAATCAGATCCAAAACTATCCTATTTAACGACCTTTCTAAAGGTTGTTGAAGAAGGTGGGTTTAGAAAAGCCGCTAGAAAGCTGGGCATATCCCCCGTAGCCGTTATGAATCATGTTAAAGCTTTGGAGAAGTATTTTGGCGTAAAATTATTCGAGCCGCGTGAAGGTTTAACCCCCGAGGGTGAAAACATTTACACGGTTATAAGAGAAACCGTGAGCAGGCTTTCCCTTATTAGGGGAATGGTTCCCGAGGTGGGGAAAGTCGGCAAGATTAAGCTAATCGTTTATACAACTGAAACCCCTATGGAGTATCTTCTCCCATGTTTTCTACTGAGGTTTAAAGAGTTTAACCCCGATGTTGACTTCCAAGTGGAGGTAGGTTTTCTAAAAGATTTAGAGTTAAGCCTTAAAGAGGGATTAGCCGACGTTGGACTCGTAATGATCCCAGAGCATTTAAAAAGCACATTTCTCGATGGATTTGAATCTTTAGAGATTTTAAAAGACTCCCTCGTAGCAGTATTCTCCCCCCTTCATAGGATTTCAAGAATGAAGTCTATAGATCTTCATGTTCTGAGTAAACAACCGCTTATACTTGATAAGCAGGGCTCAGACAATAGACTGTTTACAGATGAAATGTTCTCCCTCAACCTGATAGACTCATCCACCTTAAACGTTAAACTAACTCTGAGGGGCTCTTCAGCTATAATGACTGCTGTAAGCCAAGGATTGGGAGTAAGCATACTACCTGAAATGCTCACTAGGAAATGGGTTAAAGCTGGCTTAATATCAACTAGCCCTCTGAAATGTAAAGGTATAGATTTAACGCTTCTCCTAGTTAAACCTGGAGATTCTTGGAGCGATTTAATTAAATCTCTATGGAAATTCACTAAAGGTTTTACCGAGATCTATGGAAGTACCCCTCCATGTTTACAGAGGTTTACACCGCTATGAAAAGCCGTTCTACATAGATGGTCGATCAGAATCGGAGATAATTACCGCTGATCGATCTTCACTTTTACCTTCCCTTGAATAGGAGACGGAGGGCTTTCACGGTCTCTCCGATCAAACATATCGCTGTAACAGTTAAGCTGAAAACGAGCGTAGTTAGAGATACGAAGTAAGGTATTGGATCAGGCTCATATGTTATCGTTATTACACCATTTGTACTAGGCAATAGTATCTCCATAAATGGAACTCTAACTCCTAGAATTTTTGATAGGTTTGGAGGATAGTATGGGATTACCGTAGTAGGTCTCCCATTTACTTTTACATTGAGCTCAGGATAGTAAACCATTCTAATCCTAACTCTACCGTCAACTTTAGCTCCTCTAAACTCTAAAACTACATTGTCTACGGTGTAGTTTAAAATCCGTACAGTTGCTGTTGAATTTTCAATTGAAACTATGGGATTAAAAGTCTTCATTCTGAAGACTTCAAATAAGCCGTTTGAGAAAACCCTCACATATCCGTTTTGCTTGAGAGAGTTTTTAAGTGAAGGATTTATGACGGCTATGTATGTTACACCCAATTCCCTAGCCAATACATCCAACCTTTCCAGGTCATTAGCCAATATATTAGCATCCATCGATAGGATACGTCCCCCTTCAGTATTCGCTATCGGATCCGTTATATACCTAGCTCCATATATTCCACCTATTGTTGGATTGTTTGACATTAAAGATGCTAGATAAACGTAGTGGCTGGGAGGATTAATAACACCCAGAGTATCTTGGATTAGAATATATGTGTTTGATTTACCTGAATCCTGAATCCACTCTATTAATTCGTCCGCTCTAGCCGGTAGGGAATAATCTATGCTTAGGGGGAATACTATACGGCGGTTCATCGTATATGCTATATCCGTAGTCTCTAACTGAGAGCTTAAAGATATACATATAAGCGTTAGCGTTAAAATTGTACGTAGTATAACGCTGGTGGATTTAATATTTTTCTTCCTACCAAAATCCCTCAAGATATATATGATTCTGGAGAAGCCTACGCTTGCCAACGCTATCAACATATATCTTGCAAGAGCTACGCATTTACCAAAGGCAAGCTCCTCATGGAAAGGTACAACCATGGTCAAATCTACCCATCCTATTCTAAAACTTTCATATCCCGCACCCATCCATATGAGCAATATGGATGAAATCAACGGATGGTAGCAGTCATCCTTGTAAACAATGTAGCTCACTAGTAGGAATGGTGTAGCTAAGAGAAGGATTGATGGATTAGCCGTTACCAATGAAGCAGTGAAAATAGAAAAGCCCAGTAGGAGAAAAACAATACCTAGTTTCTCCCTAAAACCTATTTTTACACTTCTAGTCCAAATCCATATCCTAAGCGGTATGGCTAGTAATGCTAAAAGCATCATAAACAAGGTGTATGGTTTAAAAGTCTCCACGATGTCTATGAGAGCCCATTTTCCAACATCCCATTTAATATTCCAAACGAGGTTATGATACGTTTTATTGTATTTCAACATTGGGATAAGCCAGAATGCTGAGAATGCTACGGTAAAGCACACTATTAAACCATAGTCTAAAATGGTTCTCCAGAGAATTCTAGCGTTTAGACTTAAAATCCTCATAACCATTAAAACAGCTATGGAGATGGCTAGGGAGTAGAAAACCATTGGATGGGTTACCATGGCAGATGTTGAAAAGAACGCTGCCCATATGCAAACGGTAAGCCACTTCAACCCTAAATCTAAATCTACGGTACGGATCATCAGAGTCAAAGCTGCGAATGAAAGAACTATCCCCATGCTCTGCCCCCACATACCCACTTCGTAAATCTGCCTAAGTCCAGCATCAAGCCAAGCGCTTTCTCCTGGAAAAACCGTTACTGCAAGTAGTGCTGCTACTACGGCTCCAATCCTATCGGCTGTTAAAGCTCTGATATAAACATAGATTGATAGAGCATAAGATACATAGACTACGTTTAATGCAAGCTTATAAATCGTGTAGAAATCCATAAAGTTTAGAAGACCATAGGCTAGAAGTGCTATATAGCTGTGAGGCCCACAGTAATAAAACTGGTTAAGAGGCCAACCGTATTGGTTTAGAGGATCCCAGCCTAGAAGCCTACCTTTAGGTAGTAGGTATTTTAAGGTAAGCCATGCCTGATTTATGTAGTTTGGATGATCCCAACCTATTAGTATACCGGGTCTGTAGAAGGTTTTAATCGATAAAGTAGCATACACCACTATTATTGTCAACAATGGATAGTCCCAGTTCTTCTTCAGATGGTCGCTGAAACTGCTCATTCAAGATTTCTCAAGCTGAAGAACCTTATTAAGACTACAATAGATATAGGAGAGCCACTACTAGAATAAGCCATACGGCAAATGCCAAGGTGAACTTGAAGTATCTGAATAGTAAACTAGGGTTGCCTGCTACCGATACGTCTCTCCAAACGATATTGGTATAGAATGCTACGAGATACATGGCAAATGGAATGGTCAAGATGAATTTAACCCCGTGGACATGTAAACTGTAAACAATGTAAACTGCAACTACTAGAAGTGATGCTGCTAACAGTCCATGTCTAATTTTAACGCTCTTGTAGTATTTAAGAGCTGTTCTATG
>JAWCKO010000005.1:0-4021 GCA_038851915.1 Bathyarchaeia archaeon | reverse complement strand
CCATCTCCAAGCTCAAGGAGCTCTCCCACACGTTTTCCGAAGGATAACAGCAGGGCTAGTGAGAATACACCTACCATAAGCCAAGGTGTTGCTGGAACTGAGATAGCGTAAGCTCCCGCAACAGCCCTTATAACATAGTTTAGAGATACATCGACCACATCGATGAGAGCGTAGTTTTTCAGAAGGAAACTGTAGAGTTGTGTATTTAAAAATAGTAAAATCATCAAAAGTAATACATTTAAGTTAACATAGTAGGCTATGATGAAGCCGACGAACGCCGTTAAAATACTTAATATTGTCGCCTCTCTTACAGAGATCAAATTTGAAGGTAGGGGACGGAAGCGTTTACTAGGATGCTTCTTATCCTTCTCTAAATCTTTAATATCGTTGATGATGTAGTTGGCTCCTGATACTAAGCAGGCTGATGTAAAAGTAACAAGTAGAATAAGCCATATGCTTGGTTTAAATAGGGATAGTGAGAAAACCGCAGGTACAATTACGAGGAGATTCTTATACCACTGGTATGGTCGAATCATTTTGATGAATGCTTTAACTACTCTGAAATTTCTATTTTTACTCATAATTGCCATCTCTAATATGGATCCCATTCGTTAAGTCGAGTATCTTTAGGGTATTCTCCATAGGGGTATTTAAGCCATAGCCTCCCCCAGTCAGTTTTAAGGAACTTATTTACACGTATACAACCGATTATAGGATACCATATGTAATCGTGGTATATGTTTGATGCTAAAATTGCCAGTTTAAACATCGGCGTGTGGAACAATACTCTATCTATTACAGGTCTTCCTCTTAAGAGCTGGTCAAAAAACACTACGGGGCTCCGCTTAACTTTAAACTTGAAGTTGATTTTTCCTAAGTCTAAATCGCCTACTAACTCTATCTGGTCGAGGTCGGCGCATCCCAATCCCTTTTCATGAGCTATGCGGAGGTATTTTATATCCATAGGGTTAAACCCCATGATTTTAGCCGCTACGGAATCCACAGCCACTTGGTCTGCTCCAGCCATCAGAATGTTCCCCTCTCTAGGGATCATAGTTCTAGGTCCAGCCCCATCACCCATTATAGTTCCATCGACTACCGCAAATACCCCAGGATGAATCTCTCTCTGTATTTGAATGAGATCAACCAACACTTCGTGAATTTTCCTATGGGCGTGATGCCGATACTTTGGAATAAGCCCCCCAAAAGAGTTTTTAACAGCGCACGTAATCTTAGTATGGCCGTGAGTCTTTAAAGTGGCTAAGTGTATGATTCCTCTTCCTATGAATAAGCTTGGTATTAGAATCTTCAACCCGAATAGCTCATCTAAGGCTAATAGTTCAGATTTGGGTTCATAATCTATCCACTTAACGTTAGGCAGTGGAATGAATTTAACACCGTATTTTTCAAAGATTGGTAGCCATTTATTTGCATACGCCCCCCTCCAAGGATGGGTTACCACTGTTTGATTTTCAACTGGGAACACTCTAAATCCATCTTCAATTAAAACCCTTAAAACACCTTCAAGCTGCCATACGGGCGTTGAACATGCTGGGAAGAAGAGAGACCATGAAAGATTAAGCTTCAAAATGGCGTCTTTCACACAGGGAAAGCATTTTCCATAATCAGCTAGCCGCATTAACCGCTCATAATCTTCGATAATGGTTTCTGGGGAAGTATGTAAGATGAAAACTCTAGATGTTCTCAATCTAAAATTTCACTTGAAATACTTAGGAATAATTGTTTCCCCATCCCTCCAAGTTTTTTCCATAATATCTCTATGGAAAAATATCCACATGACCTCCATCAACCAGCAGTTTGCTAGCAAAATTCCAATCTATGGCTTCTTAAGGTTGAACATGGCATAGCGTCATTTAGCAAGTCATAAGTAGTTCCTCTTACATTCTATTCATAGGTGTCTCTTTGGCTGAAGTCTTTTATGATAAAGACGCAGAACTATCCGTTTTAAACGGCTTAACTGTTGCCATTCTCGGATATGGTAATCAGGGCCGGGCTTGGGCTTTAAATATGCGGGATAGTGGTATTAAAGTCTTGGTCGGTAATATTCGAGACGAATACTGGTTTAAAGCCGAAGAAGATGGCTTTAAAGTCCTACCGCTCAACCAGGCTTCTGCGGATTCGAATGTCATATGCCTACTATTGCCTGATGAACTGCAACCCATCGTATATAGAGAACACGTAGAAGCGAATTTAGCTGAGGGTAAAATGCTCGTTTTTGCGCACGGCTTTTCAGTAAGATATGGGCTTATAAAGCCTCCAGTCTTCGTAGACGTAGCTTTAGCGGCACCGAGAATGATAGGTTCGGGTGTTAGAAGACTATACACGCTGGGCTCTGGGGCTCCGGCTTTACTGGCTGTTAAACAGGATTACAGTGGTATGGCTTGGAGAAAGCTTCTGGCTTTAGCTAAAGCCTTAGGTTTTACCCGTGTAGGGGCACTTAAATCCAGTTTTGAAGAGGAGACGGAGCTTGATCTTTTCACGGAGCAGGCTGTAATGCCTATCATACTTTCAGCTTTCATAAACGCCTTTGAAATACTCTCTGAAGCTGGCTATAGTTCGGAAGCAATTATACTTGAACTTCTAGCGTCTGGAGAGCTTATAGAGGTTTTCAGACAGGTGTGTAAGCTTGGGCTTATGGGGCAGCTTCCTCTACATTCGAGGACGAGCCAGTACGGCCAATTATCCAGAATACAGAGATTTATAGGTATCGTAGAGAAACCTATGCGGTTAAGCCTCGAAGAGATAAGGTCTGGAAGTTTTTCGACAGAACTTATACTGGAGCAGAAAAGTGGATATGTTAATTTCCGTAAACTCATGGAGGAAGCCGTCGACCATCCGTTGTGTTACGCTGAAAATGTTGTTAAAAGTAAGGTTAAAATACCATATGAAGTTCTATAGGAACAAAATCTGTTTGCTCTTACTCGATTTCACAATATTGACTTACTAACATATGTTGATTAAACTAAGGGAACTTTTTGAATACTGAGAAAATGCTTTTTGGCGGGTTTTCAGCGTAATTTGACGAGTACTAGTATGCTGATTACAACCAGGATGATGGATGCCATAACCGCCATTATTTGACTTAATCTTAGAAGTCTAATTAGGTAGATTGGAATCGTGCTAATATTCACTAGATTGCTTGTAATTAAAGCGGCGGTTATGGTTAGGGTAAGCCCCATAAACCCTGCAACCAATGCTATTATGCCGAGTATAGCAACTAAGCTTCTAGAGCTATTAGTAGAAGTAGGAGGTGGAGGCTGTAAACTCTCGGTAGAAGTGGGGGTTAAGCTAGCTGCTGTAGGCTCTTCGGGAATTATTAATGCTGAGATTATGTATAGTATGATTCCAAAACCCCATACTAGGGAGATTGCAACCCATATAAGTCTCACTACGACGGGGTCTATGTTTAAGTATTCACCCAATCCTCCGCATACACCTGCTAAAACCCGGTTCTTCCTAGATCTATACAGTCTTTTAATTGATGTAGATTGTTCCACATTTTATTCATTGTTCAATACGTAAATTTAAAACTATTCATGCACAATATATTTAGCTTGATCGTTAAGATAGGTGGTTACCATTGGAAACAGTGCATAAATGGGGCGTTTTTGAAGCAGAATTTGAAAGTAGCGTCGATTATGCCGATCCGCTGAGAGATGTAGGTCTAAGTTGCATCTTCAAATCTTCAAGCGGTAGGGAGGTTATGGTTGAAGGGTTCTGGGATGGCTGTTCTACTTGGCGTGTTCGATTCATGCCGGATGAATTGGGCAGTTGGACTTATATAACTCTCTGCTCCAATAGGTATGATGAAGGGCTTCATAATCAGACTGGGGTTTTCGAATCTATACCCTATGAAGGTGAAAAACCCATCTATATCCACGGTGCTTTAAAGCTATCGGATAACCGTAGGTATCTGGTTCATGCTGATGGCACTCCATTCTTCTGGCTTGCCGACACCGCATGGAATGGCATAATAAGATCAACAGTCGCCGAATGGTCT
>JAWCKO010000004.1:0-23833 GCA_038851915.1 Bathyarchaeia archaeon | reverse complement strand
CGGTCCAATGGCATTGAACAACTTAGACATACTGCTTAAAGTAGACTCTATAGACGGTATTCAATGGGTTCCGGGAGCTGGAGCACTACCAATGTCTAAATGGGTAAACGTATGCCGTAGAGTGTTGGATGCTGGTAGATGTCTCCAAATATCCTGTGAACCATGGGAGGTTGAATTCCTACTATCCAAACTTAAACACGAAGGCCTACTACTTCAAACCTGGTGCCACAGTGAAGAAGAAGCGCAGAGAATCTTAAAAATGGTGGAAAAATATGGGAGGTAAATGCCTCTATTACAGGTTTAAATCGACTCTTCCAGCCGCCCCCCAGAGCCTCGTGATTATCAGTTCTAATCCCTCTGACTTTCTCTCGGAAAGCCATAGTTCAGAGTATGAACGGGTTAGCGTTATGTAGTCTGAAACAGTCGCCTCTCCTCTAAGCCTATTTAGTCCGACTTCAAGACACTTCCTTATAAAGTCGAGGTCTTTAGGTAGAGTAACGTCTCTCAAGTTTTCTAAGACTTCTCTCCAGTTTTTAGCAATCCTCTCAAGTCTTTCGCCTCCTATTCTCTTGAGAAGTGGCGTAGAGTATAAGACATGCTTAAGGATGTCTGAAATTTCTCCACGTCCAAAAATCAGTCTTGCCTTTAACACGGCTTCGCTTTCTCCAGATAACGCTATCCATTTCTTCTCCCACTCCCCAGAGCCCTCAGCTATCTCCATAGATGCAAGTATTAGAGGCGTTAGAAACGAGAATAGACATTCTTCCCCATCGTCTCCCCAAGCCGTCACCATGAAACCCAAAACCTCTTTTTCTCTAGCGGCTGTAAGGAAGTTTCTAAGGTTTGCAATAGCTACTTCGAAATTCGGGTAGAATCTATCCCAGTTTGAAAGCCCTGGGCAAGCTACCTGTTCAAGCCTTCTCTCCTTAAAGATGTCTATTTTCCTTCTAAAGTGGTCTATGGATTCTGGACCATAGTCCCAGTTGGCTATTATGCTTTCTCTCCATATGTCGCTTTGGATTACTTCAGCCCACTTTTCTCTATCACCAACCAAGTACATTCCAGATATCATATCGCCCCATAGTAGGGGGGTCTTTCCTCGGCTTCTAACGATTTCAACAAGCCTCCTATGATGCTTCTCGTATAGGCTTGGGCCTTCAAATCTCCACGTTTTATTCAAGCTGACCCCTCTTCCAAGCGCCCAGGTCTCATCTCCGCCTACATGTACATACTTCGAACGTGTGAGGTCTAAGGCATTGTTTAAAAGCCTGTATGCGAATTCTCTAGCTTCTTCACTGCTGACGTCTAAACAACCCTCCATAGGTCTATGCCACTCGCTGAACCGTCTAAATTCAGGTATTGAAAGTATATGCTCCATATGTCCGCACAGCTCTAGAGATGGAAATACTTCAATCCCCAGCTTTTCACCGTAGTCTACTATTGTATTCCACTCTTCTTCTGTTAACCTTCCCCTCAATACGCCGATTTGAGGATAGCTTCTCCACGGAAATAGGTCTTCTACATAAACTGCAAAATAGTTGTATTTGAGCAGGTAGAGCCATCTTATGATCGATTTAAACGTTTCAACTCTAGGGACTCCTCCTCTAGCTATATCGAGGTGGAATCCTCTAAATTTAAATGAGAAACCTTCCTTGACAGTAACTTCTGGAATCTGTCCATTGCCCTGCAGTATAAGCTGTAGGATTGTAGCATAGCATACATTTTCATCGCCCCAAATCTCAACAACCCCATCTCTGATTTTAACGCCAGTCCCGTCACAGTCAACTTTAACTATTCTCCATCTGCCTATGGGTATTTTAAACTCTTCAGCTATAAACCTTAGGAGGTTTTCGAAGCCGTCGAATTTAAACCATCTACCTGTAAACTCGAGCTTCTTAGGCTCTGGAACTACATATATCTGTTCCACAAAACGACTATTCATAATTATGGCGATATAAGTATTATGTCGTGCGTCGACATTAAAAAATGAAAATGGAGGATTGTAATCTACTTAGCAACTATCATGGTTAAAGTGCTTCTAACCTTGTTTATTCTACGTATTCTCACGGTTACTATTTCCCTGAGCTTCTCCATGGTGTCGGCATGTGGGGGTTAAATAACCCTTTCCACCCGGGCAACTATGTCGTAAACTCCATAAACTATGTACGCTTCTTTAACATTCTCCATACTTTTAAGAGCGTTTAAAACCTCCTCCTCAGCCCCTATTTCAGAATTTATGAGTACAAATGCCTGAGGCATAAAACTCTCTCACCCGAATTAATATAGTATTGAAGATGTTAAAAAGAATTTTCCCTAGGTTGCAGGAGTTCTACGCAAGTTCAAGTTTCCTAAGTCTAACCCCAAGCCTATCCAAAGTATATCCGCACTGTCTACATTTCAACTTTAGAAGCTGTTTGGTCGTCGTTTTCGCTTTCCTCCTCTGCTCTGGGAATTTCTGACCGCCGTATCCATGAAGCTCCCGCTCATGGTGTCTGGCTCCTCGGCGTAGAGAACTCTCCTTCCCCTTACGGTATATTGAAACTGTATGCGGTGTCTTAGTGTTACATTTAGGGCAGTAAGTATTGATGACTTTTGGAGCTTTCAAAGATTTCCGCCTCCAATAGATGGATGGATAGGAGGTATATAAGCTTAGCTTTTACCTAAATATAGGCTTAGGGTTTTAAGCAACCTCCTGTTAACCTCAGTTGGAGAGCCGAAACCGTTGACAATAACCGTCTGACCGACGAGTCCTCTGAAAGATATTTCAAGAAGTTTCTCCCTAACCTTTCTCAGAAAATCCAGCTTTTCATATCTATCTTTTTCTCTAGCTCTTATCAAAGCCTCCTCCGCAGTTATATCGATAACCAATATTAGATCAGGCTTCTCTATATTCCTCTCAAACCTTAAAATGCTCTCTTCCGATACGCCTCTAACCGTTTGATAACAGATGTTGCTTTCAATCCACCTTCTAGCCAGTACAAAGTGATTTTTCCAACTCAACCAGTTTTTAACAGCATCATTATACTGGGCTCTGTCGAGGCTCCACAGGATCCATGCGTACTCCTCTGAAACTTCTCCACTCAATCTGACTTCAACCCCCTTGGCTCCCAGGTATGCGCCAACTAGTGATCCTAAGAGGGTTCTATAGCTGGGTAGAGATATTGGCAGTACTTCGCCTCTAAGCTCAACTAAGAAGTCTCTCACAGATTTAACGTTTGGGTTTTTCTTAGGGTTGAAGCACTGTGTCTCTTTACCGGATTTATCGATACCAGTTATAACTATGAAGAAGCCTCTTCTAGGGGTTTTAATGGGGTTTAAAAGCCCCCTTAAAGCCTTTAGAAACTCGTTTTTCAAATATGCTGGGGCTTCCATAGATTCAACTTCTCTTTCAACCTCAGCGTTAAACGTATCGTTTGAATCTACTAAATGTTCGATTTTCCTAAGGGCTTCATTAATTACTGCTGCATCGAAAATCAAAGTTGAACCTCCAAATACTAATCGGGTTTAACATATATATGGCTATTTTTCAATATATATTTCAGGTTTGAAGTTTGTCTCTTCGAAGATACTGGGGCTTCATTAAAGACCCAATATATGGCTATGTAAAGATCTCCGAGTCTGAAAAATCAATTATAGACACTAAAATCTTCCAGAGGCTGAGGAGAATAAGGCAATTAGCGGGTTCGGAATATGTTTATCCTGCTGCAAACCACACGAGGTTTGAACACAGCTTAGGAGTCATGTATTTGGCTGGCTTCTTCGGGGAGAATTCTATGGTTGAACTGTCTGAGGAAGAACGTGAGCTTCTCCGCGTAGCCGCTCTGCTTCACGATGTGGGTCATGGTCCCTTCTCACACGTTTATGAGGGGCTTCTAGTGAAGTATAGGGGTAAGACGCATGAAGACATGACTAAGTGGATAGTAGAAAGCTCAGCATTGACAGATGTTTTAAAGAATCTAACATATGACGTTAAAAGGGTAGCCGCTTTAGCGGTCGGAGAGCCCATAGGGGATAAACCGTATTTAAGCCAGCTCATCAGAGGACCCGTAGACATAGATAAGATGGACTTCATAGTTAGAGACAACTACCATACGGGGGCAGGATACGGGTTTTTAGACGTCTTCAGAATACTCTACACTATGGATGTTTTAAACGATGAACTTGCCGTAGATGCTACAGCTATATCCGCACTTGAAATATTCATAGTGGCTAGAGTAGAGTCTTTTAGATCCATATACTTCCACAAGACTTCAAGAGCTGTTCAAATAATGCTTCTTAAAGCTATGGATGCTGCCAAGGATAGTATCGGACTTTTAGACTTCAAAACCCCGGAAGAGTATTTAGCGATGGATGACTATACTGTCTGGTCTGCTCTTACACGTTCCGAAGAAGCTAGACCGATAATGAACAATATTATGGATCGTAGGCTTTTAAAATGCGTCTATGAGAAAACGCTTTTCATAGAATCTTCTCTTGTGAGTTCACTATTGGCAAACGAATCTGTGAAGATTAAGCTTGAGGAGGAGATAGCTTCTGAAGCCAAGGTGTCACGCGATGATATTTTCATAGATTCACCTAGCCTCCCCTCTGTATCATACCGTTATTCTTCAGGCTCAGAGGTTATGGATATACCGTGTTTTAAGAGAGGTGAAAACGGTAGGAAGATCCCTCAAAGGCTCGCCATGCTCTCTAGGCTTTTAGACGTAATGAGAAACGTTATGAATATAGTCAGAGTATACTCTAGGGAAGAGCATAGAAAACCCGTAGCTAAAGCCGCTGAGAGAATATTCGGTAAACCGACAATCTCTGAGATGGTTTCATACTAACTTCGTCAAGTTTATATTGTGTTCAACTCTTAAAACTAGAGGTATTCTGATGATCAGTCGTGAAGAAGCTCTGAGAATACTGAGAAACTACGTTAAGAGTGAAAACTTCGTTAAACACTGTATCGCTGTTGAAGCAATTCTACGGAGAATAGCTAGAGTATTAGGTGAAGATGAAGACCTTTGGGGTTTGACCGGTATTCTACACGACGTGGATTATGAGCTCACTCAAAATGAGCCTACCAAGCACGGTTTGACAGCTGAGACGCTTATAGGTGGAACTGTCCCTGAAGAGGTTTTAAAAGCAATAAGGTCTCACAATTATGAGAATACTGGTTTTAAGCCTGAATCTAAACTCGATAAAGCCCTGATAGCATCAGATGCTGCTTCAGGTCTACTAGTGGCATGTGCTCTGGTAATGCCCTCCAAAAAGATGCAGGAAGTTCAGCTTCAAACAGTGCTTAGAAAGTTTAAATCGAAAGACTTCGCTAGAGGCGTAAGTAGAAACCGTATAATGCTATGCGAAGAGGTTGGATTAAGCCTAGAAGGCTTTCTACAAGAGGCTTTAAATGCGTTAAAAGAAGTCGCATCGCAGCTAGGACTCTAAGTAGAGATAGACTGGGATTTACCCACTTCGGCTCTAATTTTTACTTTGCCAGCTGCAAAGACTATGATTTTAGGAATCATATGGAGACTTCTTTAATACATTGGTTTAAAGCTTCTAAAATGCTTCGGAAGTGCTTCTGAACATGCTCCTCTTCTAGGTTTATAGATAGTAGAGTCATTAAGCCTGTTTCGGATGACACTTTCTCAGCGAATATTCTAGCTTGAACCTCCCCCCTCCAGCCGAGTAAAGTTGTACTTCTAGAAGGCTCTCCCACTTCTCTCATAGAGAATATGAGGGTTCCCAGTTTCAAACCCTGCTTCGATATGAGGATGAATAAAGCGTTGTCAAGCTTCTCCGCATAAATGTTGATCCTCAACCCGTTTAAATCTAAAGTCTTCATAGAATGCTTTGGTAAAGTATCCACATACTAACTATGAGTTTAATGCGTATAATAACTATTGTGCTAGTGATTGGTGGAAAATCCTCCATATTTTTAACTTAGAATCCGTTTTCTAAGCCGGATGCTTTTACTGGTTGGAGTGATATGGCTAGTCCAATATAAGGTTCCAGACACTTAATAGTTATCCCCATAGCCAACCATTCTCACCCTCTCCACCTTAAATCCGTTAACCTTCAATAAAAACAAAAAGAGGGGATTTGCGCTGGATATCTATATCAGTTGTTGTTACGGCTGTAAAAGGCATCTTAAAACACGTCATAACAGACAACGTAATTGAATTCAAGGTAACGCGGTGTGACGAACTGAAAACTACGGGGAACCGTCATCTATGACAAGGATTCAATCTAATAATTGCTGACGGTAGCATAGTGATCTACAAGTAAACCTGAATCGGCTAATTTCTCCGCTTTTCCCTCAGCTCGTCTTTTTCACTCCTTCGGTTTTAGTGATAGGTACAAATGGCGAAGGCAACAATGGAGTATCATAAGACATAGTACATATAAAAGAGCTGGAGTTGGAGGTGATAGTTGAAAACGTATGTAACAACTATTGTGTAAAATCGAATAGGCTGTGTTTTAAACCGTATTCATTGCATATGTATTTAACTCTATCGTGTAACATTCTTAAATACTGTGAATTAGGTTTAAGCATTAAGGGAAGTTTTTCCGTAAGCCCTGGTTTGTATTCGTCTAGGAAGGGCTTCATATACTCTAAAACCCACCTTCTAAGGTTCAGTTTATCCACTATGAGGTCGCTCCTTGTTTCGTAGGCGACTTCTACGACTTCACGTATGCTTTCCTCTGAATCGTTCAACTCTGGGATTATAGGTCCTAGGAAAAGCCAGGTTTCCAGGCCCTCCTCAGATAGTCTTCTCAGTGTTTCAGCCCGTTCTGATGGTTTAGAGGCTCTGGGCTCTATTAGCGAGGCTAGGTAATCGTCCATTGTTGTGATTGTTAATCCAACGTCGATATTCCCAAGCCTGATTAAATCTAAATCTCTAAGCACTAGCTTCGACTTTGTTTGTATTGAAATGTTGAAGCCTCTTCTGATGAGAACCTCTAAACATCTCCTGCTGAGTTTGGCCTCTTCTTCAATAGGCTGATACGGGTCTGTAACCGTGCTTAAACCCACTACGCCTCTAGGCTTTCTCAAGACCTCTTTTGCAAGCACTTCAACTAAGCCTTTCTTAACTAGGACAAACCTCCCCCATTTTAAAGCCTTAACTTCATCTCTAAGCGTAGCTTTAGCATAACAGTATATACATCCGTGTCCGCAGCCAACGTACGGGTTTAAACTGTAGTCTAAGCCTGGAAGCATACTTTTTGAAAGAGCCGTTTTACAGTTGACGTATCCGTATTCTATGGGGATTACGCTCACTCCTTCTCCTCAGGGGGGATTTGAGCCTGCTCTATCTTTTTAAGTTGACGCTTATACATGTCTACTATTTCAGATACTGTTGTAGAGTCTTCAGGAGACTTATCATCTCTGAACCTCACAAGTCTCGGGAATCTTACGGCTAAACCTGAGCCGGGTCTTACAGCATCCATACCGCAGGTATGCATAGGGCTCAAGGTAATTTCATCCCCTATTACTTCCAATACGACTGCCGGTGTAAACCAGTAGTCAGCCTTCATCACTGTTTTAACCCTTGGATGAGGCTCCCTCCTCAAATAGGGTTTAAACATCTCGGGAAGCTTAGCCAGGTCTTCATCCGTGAAGCCGCTGCCGAGCTTACAGACCGTTTCAAACACGTCTTCCTCCGGATTGTACGATGCCATAAGGAGAGCACCGTAGGTTCCAGCTCTCTTACCCTTACCTGCAAAAGCCCCAATAACTGTTAAATCTACGGTGTCTGTCATTTCAGACCTGTAGCTTCTCTTCCACTTTATCCAAGCCCATCCCCTTTTACCAGCCTCGTAGAGACTACTGGGGGATTTACATAGTAGTCCTTCGCTACCCTCTTGAACGGTCTTATGGAAAAACTTCTCAATCTCAGAGGGGTCTTTTGAAACTATGTACTCTGCCAGCTTTACCCTCGCGGTTTCTTCAACGACCTTTTTAAGCCTCTCCCTACGCTCGAAGTAGGGCTTAACCGTTAAATCCTCCCCATCAACATAGAGCAAGTCAAACGTAAAGTAGATGACTGGGACCTCTTCAACCATCTTCTCAACATCGTATTTACGCCCCCTCCTATGCGCAACCACCTGGAAAGGTAGAAGCTCCCCTGTATTAGGATCTACCGGGACACATTCACCGTCAAAAATAGCTTCTCTAACCTTAACAGCTCCTCTAAGAGCTTCAACAACATCTGGAAACTGCTCCGTAAGGTTTTCTTGCCTCCTCGAGAACAATATTATCTCACCGGATGATACGTGAGCTTGAATCCTTAAACCGTCGTACTTATACTCAGCATAGCATTCCCCGCCTATTTTCTCCAGAATCTCTTCTAGAGTTGACAGTCTTTCAGCAAGCTGAGGCTTTATAGGCTTACCTTGAAGTTTTTAATCGCGTCGATACCTCCCTCTGCCAGCGTTTTAGCCACAAGCCCTATGTCACTAGATAAGTTGTAGGCTCTCTCTATTATCTCCCTATAATCCTTGCTCCCGCAGAAGGCTATGGCCAATGCATCTAGAATAGTCATATCGGCTATTCCGAGTCTAAGCCTACCTTGAGCTATCCTAAGAATGTACTTCGCTTCTTTAGGCTCAGCATTCGTTAAAAGCCCAGCTAAGTATTTGATTTTAAGCTCTTGAGCACCTTTACCTGTAGCTTTACATATCTTCTCAAGAGTACTGTAAACCTTATCGACTGTTAGAGGTTCTTTGAAAAACAGGGTTCTAGATTTGCGGTTAGAGAAGATGTTTTCACCCGTCTGACCTAGGTCACCGGTCTTCTTCAAATCCTCAGTTATAACCTCTTCCTTAACACCTGACGCTAGTGATAGAGCTCTCACAGCCAGTTTTTCAGCCAGCCCCAACTCTAAACCCACAAAAGGCGGATATATCTCTCCCAGGGTTAGAAACACTACTCTATCTATATCGTGGCTAGGTGTTTCTTTGAATAGCGCCACTAAGCTATCCGTCATCTCAAGCCTTTTAGTAGTCGATTCAAGACTTTCAAAAACCTCTACAAGCCTTATAAATAACATACTCCTCTACAAAGGGAGAGACTGATTCAAATTCTTAAACTTTAGCAAGCAGCTCTTCAACAATTTAAACATGCTGCTCTCAACTTTTTAACACGTAGACTTTAAACAACCACTTCTTACGGGTCTACCAATAAAATACTTAAGACTTATTTTAAAGAATGCTATGCTTTAAAGTAGAGATGAGTAGTCCGGGGCTATCCAGCCTTAGCCGTATTGAGAGGCTTTCAACCGGAATAGATGCTTTAGACGTTCTACTT
Source organism: Bathyarchaeia archaeon (assembly GCA_038851915.1). Lineage (GTDB taxonomy): Archaea > Thermoproteota > CALKCG01 > B24 > B24 > DTBU01. Next base: position 14,538 of record JAWCKO010000004.1, on the reverse strand, counting down.
GCCGGCGGGGTTCCCAGAGGCTTCCTAGTAGCAGTCACAGGTGAACCAGGTACCGGTAAAACGGTTCTATGCATACACTTCATAGCGCAGGGGGTTAAAGTGGGAGATAAATGCATCTACGTAACTACTGAAGAGTCGAGAGAATCCATAGTGAGGCAGGCGGCGCAATTCGCTATAGACTTTAAAACAGCTATTGAATCAGATAAACTGATAATCGTAGACGCTTTAATGTCTACTGACGACCCTTGGTCTCTCAAAACTTTAGACGTTGAAGAGCTTGTAAACAAGGTTGTTGAAGCTAAACGTAAACTCGGCTACGGTAGGGCAAGGCTCGTATTAGACTCTATGTCGGCCTTCTGGCTGGATAAACCCGCCATGGCTAGAAGATACAGTTACTACATCAAGAAAGTCTTATCTAAGTGGGATTTTACGATACTGGCAACCTCCCAATACGCTGTCACGACATCTGAAAGCTTCGGCTGGGGTATTGAACACGTAGCTGATGGCATAGTGAGATTTAGAAGAAGCGTCAAAGGAGGAGTTTTAAGACGGTATATTCTGATCGAGAAGATGAGGCATACCTCTCACAGCTTAAACCTCCATGAAATAAGCATAGCTGACGGCAGAGGCTTAGTCATACTGGGTCCTGTAGTAGAGAGGAAAGAAGATACCGTTCTCCCTAGAAAAGTAGCTGAAAAAATCCTTAAAGCCAAGAAGTCTAGGGAAGAAGAAATCCCATAAAGACTGATAGAATAGCAAAGCTTTTATACCTAGATATATTTTATACATAAATAGGGATCTTCTTGGGTGAAGAAGAAAAACACGATGTAACGGTTCCAAAAGAACATCCACATCATTATCACATGCACTATAGACATCCCCCTCCTATACCACCAGGTCCATTTATTGAATTTAAAGGTGTCCCCCTCAAAGGGCTATTGCATATGGCGATTTTAAATATAGTTAGGTCTAAACCAGCCCATGGAAGTGAAATCCAGCAAACGTTGAAAGACAAATTTAACATAGATGTTCCCAAGCCTCTAGTTTATGGACTCTTAAGGATTATGGAGCATCAGGGTCTTCTAACCTCAACTTGGGAGATTAAGGAAAGTGGACCTGCTAAACGGGTTTACACGATAACGGAGGAAGGCTTAGACTATTTAACCATGACTTTAGATAGGCTTAAAAAAGCTAAAGAGATCATAGAGCGGATAATCGCCGACCTTCCTCAATAGTATCCCCTCCACCACTATTTTTAACGATGAACATTTTCTGAAGATATAGCCTTAAAAGGGCTGGAGAAGTATAAACTTGATACTGTCAATAAAAGACAATAGTGAAAACTGTTTAAATTTCCCTACGTGACGCTAGACTCCGCTTCTCCGAGTTTACCCTCTATATACTACGCTAAACCCGAGGTTATCAGTGAGATCTTAGAATTCTCTAGAGGTAGATGGATCGCCGCGTACTATGCTGATGGATCTTTCCGCAGATATGCCTATAATGGTTCTCCTTTGATCCTGAGGAACCCGGAGGATTTTGAAAGAGTGAAGGTTTCTAAGGGAGTTAGTTTAAGAACTGTTTACGCTTCAGCTAAAGTTTACCGGAAAATTGCCATTAGAGAGGATTTATACGACGATTATAACATTGCTGCATGCACACCATCATGGGATATAGATAACGTATTCTCAGACTGGAGGGCGACTATAGAGGCTGCCAGAGTAATAGCGGATTTCCTCAGAGACATGGATGTTAAGGAATCTCTATACGTTAAATGGTCTGGTGAAGGCTGTCATATTCACGTGCATGAGAAAGCCCTATCTAAAGATGTGTCTTCAAAGTACAACCCGTTCGACATAGCATACGCGGTAGTCGAATACGTGATTTTGAAAACCTCCCCCCTCCTAGTAGAGCTTACGAATAGGTCTCCAAATTTAAAAGTTGAAAACCTTATGGATCCCCAGAGGGTCTTCACATGTCCATTAAGCCTCCATAGAACACTTGACGTGATATGCGTATGTATAGCTCCGTCAGCCCTCGGAAGTTTTGAACCGAACTGGATAAGCCCAGCCGCATTCAAACACTACTATGCTTGGAAGTCGTTTAAAGAAGGAGAACTCGACCAATTGGCTGAAAAAGCATTATCAGTCGTAGGACCGTATCCGGCTAAAAAACGTAGAATTCGAAAGCATCCACCTTTAGATAAGCAGATACTTGACACCTTGAAAAGGCTTGAAAATCTTTAAACGTTTCCTACCTTAAGCTTTACTGTATGAGTATTCCCTTCACATTCTATACGCCGACTAAGATACTGTTCGGTAGAGGTAGACTTCAAGAGCTGGGGACGTGTGTAAACCGCTTAGGTGATAAAGCTCTACTTGTAACCGGTAGGACATTTGCAAGGAAACATGGGTATGTAGAGCTCCTTAAATCAAATATGGAGAATTCAGGTGTTAAAGTCTCCGTTTTCGACAGAGTTGAGCAAAATCCATCGTTTGAAACCGTGGAATCAGGTTCTATCCTCGGTAGAAGTTTAAACGTAGATTCCATCGTCGGTTTTGGAGGTGGAAGCGTAATAGATGCAGCTAAAGCCATATCGCTTTTATGCATTAAAAGTGGAGATGTTAGAAACTACGTTTACCCTTATATCGTTGAAGACGAGGTTCTTCCAATAGTTGCAATACCTACAACCTGTGGAACAGGCAGCGAAGTCACAAGATACTCTCTCCTGTCAGATTTAAAGGCTAAGAGAAAAGTTGTAATTGCCGGGTATCCGCTTACCCCTAAAATCGCAGTAATAGACCCAGAGGTACTTAAACACCTACCTAGAAGTTTAACTGTGTACACGGCTTTAGACGCCTTTTCCCACGCTATTGAAGCCTATTGGTCTAAATCTTCTCAACCACTGTCAGATCTTTTCGCTTTAGAATGCATAAAGATCATATTAAGAGATTTGAAGATGGCTTCATATGAGCCGGAGGCCCGAGACAGCCTACACTACGCAAGCCTCCTAGGAGGATTGGCTATAAACTGTGCTGGAACGACGGTCATCCATGGGTTGGGATACTACCTTACAACCCATCATGATGTCCAACATGGCTTAGCCAACTCGATATTCCTACCACTAGCTGTGATGTTCAACACCCCTAAAGTATTGGATAAAATCCTCCGCCTCCTCGACTACCTAGGCTTAGAATATGAGACTGCTGATGAAGCAGCCAATAAACTTGCTGAAACCATTGTTAAAGTTGAAGATGAGCTTGGGGTTCCCAGAAACCTTAGAAGCCTCGGCGTTAAGGAAAATGAAGTGGACAGCTTCGTATATGAAACTATGCAGTATAAGCGTAACCTTGAAAACAACCCTAGAAAAGTGTCAGAGGAAGATGTACGGAGATTTTTCATAAAGGTTTTTTAGAAACTTTAAATATCAGTCATATATCTCAATCTAGGTGCTGAATCCTTATGGTTCAAAAGGCTAGAATAAAACTTGCATCTACAGATTTGAAGAAACTGGATGCTGTTTGCAATGAAATTAAAGACATTGCGGAAAAAACGGGCGTTAAAGTATCAGGCCCTGTATTTCTACCAACTAAAAAGCTTAAGGTTGTTACACGTAAGTCTCCATGCGGCGAGGGAAGTGAAACATTCGATAAATGGGTTATGAAAATCCATAAAAGGCTGTTCTACATAACTGCCGACGAAAGGTTTGTTCGAAGACTTATGAGGGTTAGAATACCGGATGACGTATATGTAGAAGTCCGTATCTCCTAAATCGTAGGCTCTAAACCTTAAATAGTTTCACACCTTCTTCTGATAGTTTGTGGCAGCTAGAGTCTATTTCAGCTCTTCTAGAGCTAAGAAAGAGGAGGAATCTCTAGTCCATAAGATTAGACGGCTCTTCAAAGAAGCAGACTTAGACTCTACAATCAGTAAAGGCGATATTGTAGCTGTTAAAATCCACATAGGCGAGAGATACGGCCATACCTATGTAAGACCTAAACACGTTAGAACCATTGTTGAATTGATTAAAGAGCTCGGGGCTTCCCCCTTTGTAACGGATACAACGGGTTTAGATTTAACTTCAAGCCGGGGAAACGCATTAAAGTGTATTGAAGTAGCTGCTCTCAACGGCTTCACTAGGGAGACCGTCGACGCACCTATAATAGTAGCAGACGGCTTAAAAGGTCTTGAAGGGGTGAGAGTGAAAGTCAACGGTTTAGTTTTGAAGGAAATATACTTACCCCCAGTTTTAGCGGAAGCAGATGCTTTGATATCGCTGGCTCACGTCAAAGGGCATCCTAGAACTGGGTTGGGTGCAGCTATAAAAAACATAGCAGTAGGATGCGTCAATAAGACTGCCAAAGCTCTTGATACACTTGAAGAGTCCCCCTATGTAAAGGAGGATAGATGTGATGGATGTGGTTTATGCGTTAAATTCTGCCCGGCTGATGCGATCACGATATTAAACGGTAAAGCACGTATAGACAATGAGAAGTGTCTATTGGGATGCGGATGCTGGAGCATATGTCCTATGAATGCTATTTCAGGTTTTAGGGAAAGACATAGAACTCAAGTAGAGTTTGGCCTCGCCGTAGCAGATGTGGCATATGGGGTGGTTAAACATTTCACGCCCGGTAAAGTCGGCTTCATAAATTTAGCCTACGATATAACTCCACACTGTGACTGTTTTACGTATAGCGATGTTCCCATGGTTCCAGATATAGGGGTTTTAGCTTCAAAAGACCCCGTGGCGATAGATAAAGCCTCTATAGACCTTATCAGAGAAGCATCTGGAATACCAGGCTCTGCGGCTGAGGAATTGAAAATTATGGAAATTGGAGTAGATAAGCTAGCTCAGATAAACCTATGGGAGCCGTTGAATTTTGCCAGGAAAGACGGGGAGCCAGTCCTCTACATGGTGTTAGAAGCATCTTCAAAGCTTGGATTAGGCAGTCTTCAATACGAATTGATCCGCGTATAGTTTAGAAAAATTTTTCATAATTGTTCGCTCAATATTTTAACGGTATACCCTATGAAATATATTGTCAGCCCCATTCCCGAATTCTGTATACCTCTAGGAGGCATAGGGACTGGTAGTTTTGAAATAAGAGCTGGAAAACTTATTTCAAAACTGCTCTCTTAATGGCTTTAGAAAGGTTCAGCTACAATGCTACTGAAAAACGAATAGAGTCCACATCAAGGGTTTTAAAGGATTCATTTAAGGCTATTTTTGCAGCTAATGGAGCATGGGGAACGTTTATCCAAAAGAGAGGTGGCAATTCTCATCAAAATGTGGTTAAATTAAACTATGGCGAATTGAACCTTAAGAGCGTGGTTTTAGAATCTCCGTTAAAATTTGAAGCTGGCACTACCAAGTTGGAGGTTTTAGTAGCTGGGAAAACAGTTGAGGCGTTTTTAAAACCTAGGGAGAACAACATTATTGAAGTAATTTTCAGAGAAACTATTGACGTAACCCCTGTGAAGACGATCGTATTAACGTTTAGCCTCTAAAAACCCTATTTTTCCCCAGAAAAATAAAAAAGTATTGACTCCTACTTCTTGGACGCCCAGTTCTTACATATGTTTACGCCTTCAACTGCATCTCTACCGTATGCATCTGCACCTATTTGCCTAGCGTACTCTTCTGTTAACGGTGCTCCGCCAACTATCACTTTAACCTTGCTTCTAACACCCGCCTCTTCAAGTGCTTTTATGACTTTTGCCATGTTAACCATTGTGGTTGTCAGTAGCGCCGACATGGCTACTATATCGGGCTTATACTGTTTAACGGCTTCTACAAACTTCTCGGCTGGAACGTCTACACCTAAGTCTATAACTTCGAAGCCCGACGCGGTTAAAAGCGTTACTACGACGTTTTTACCTATATCATGCAGGTCTCCTTCAACAGTACCTATAACGACTCTACCTATGTGCTTCATATCGCCAGCCTTCATATGAGGCTCTAAGACTGATAGGCCCTCCTTCATAGTCTCACCAGCCATTATAAGCTCCGCTAGGAAGTATTCTCCGGCCTCATACTTCTGTCCAACGATCTCCATACCCTTGGCCATACCGTTCATAATGGCATCGTAAGGCGTTAACCCGGCTTCAATAGCTTCTTTAGCAGCATTCTTAACACCGTCAATATCCAAATTCACAATAGCGTCTCTAAGCTTAGCTAAAACCTCCTGTTTACTCATAACAACACCCAGACAGAAATATTCATATCCAAATATAAATCTACTCTTTTCAAATCTTAAAATCAACCATAGAGAGGATAGGAAATCAAATAGCGTCACGCTTTCAATGGGTGGAAATAGGGCTATAGGTTATGTCTACATTTTTAGAGCGAATGTTCTAAGCTTTTTAACTAATATCTTAGTAAAAAGACTTAAATATAGCTTCAGTTTTCGTTTTCCTCTGAAATATAGAGGCGCATAAGTAGATGGTGGAGGAGTGGAAGCGGCTTCTTTCAGAATGTATAACCCATCCTAAACAGCTTCTAAGCAGATTTAAAATCGACATAGAGCCTTTGGAGGCCGTTGTAGCAAAATACCCGATGAAAATATCGAAGCACTACTTCAACCTCATAGAAGAAGTTGACGACCCAATATGGAGACAGTGCGTTCCAAGCCCATTAGAACTTCAAGATGTATATGGTGTTGAAGATCCTTTGAATGAAGAAGGCGATAGTCCAATACCGGGGCTGGTCCATAGATATCCAGACCGGGTTCTCATGTGCGTCTCAGAGCACTGCGCAACCTATTGTAGATTCTGTACGAGGAAGAGAATAGTCGGCAGATCTACGTTTAACCCATCTGTAGACTTATACCTGAAATATATAGAGTACGTTAGAAACAACCCATCCATTAGAGACGTTCTACTCTCAGGCGGCGACCCACTACTATTACCAGATGATGAAATAGAATTTCTACTTAAAAAGCTCCGGGCAATTCCACACGTCGAAATATTGAGGATAGGCTCTAGAGTTCCATGTACTTTTCCACAGAGAATCACTCTAAAACTGTGTAATATGATCAAAAAGTATCATCCAGTTTATGTAAACGGCCATTTCAATCATCCAAGTGAAATAACGGAGGAAAGTGAAAGAGCCTGTGGGCTTCTCGCAGATGCTGGAATTCCACTGGGAAATCAGTCAGTCCTTCTCAAAGGGGTTAACGATGACCCGGAAGTTATGAAAAAGCTTGTTCAAAAACTCTTAAAAATCCGCGTTAGGCCATACTATCTCTTTCAAATGGACCTGGTCAAGGGAACATACCACTTTAGAACTAGAGTGGAAACTGGGCTTAAAATTGTAGAGGCTTTAGTAGGCTATACATCTGGTTTAGCTGTGCCACGCTACGTTATCGACGCTCCGGGTGGAGGTGGGAAGATCCCACTTCAGCCGAACTACGTAATCAGTATGGATAATGATAGAGTCGTACTTAGAAACTACGAAGGTAAGATCTACGTATATCCTCAACCAAATGAAAATGAGCTATCCGTGAGAGGATTAACCCTCTATGGTTCTCAGAGTAGGGTTAACGTATAACCTCAGGAGAGAAGTTACCTCAGGATTACCTGAAGACTTTTACGTTGAATTCGATGAAGAGACTACTGTATCCGCTATAGCTGAAGCCTTAGAGAAGGCTGGATGCAACGTTACGAGGATTGAAGCCGACGAAGAAGCATACTTTAAACTGAAAACGTCGAAACTTGACATGGTGTTTAACATAGCCGAAGGTTTACGTGGAGAAAGCCGTGAATCCCATATTCCGGCAATACTTGAAATGCTGAGTATACCTTACACGGGGTCTGGCCCGTTAACTCTGGCCATATCTTTGAATAAAGCTTTAACCAGCCAGATTCTGAAGGCTAATGGTATACCATCTACGAACTTCCAAGTCTTCAAGAGAGTCGACGATAAATTGCGTAAAAACCTTAGATTCCCACTCATAGTAAAGCCGTTAGCAGAAGGCTCTAGTAAAGGTATTAGAAACGATTCTCTAGTTAAAGATGAAGCTTCCCTTAGAAGAAAGATTTCTTGGCTTATAGAAACCTATAAACAACCAGCTCTAGTTGAAGAGTTTCTACCAGGCAGAGAATTTACAGTGGGTTTAATAGGAAATGAGAACCCCCTAGTCCTACCTATTGTTGAAATACTGGTTAATAAACTGCCGAATGAAGCCAATCCAATATACTCATATGAGGCTAAATGGGTTTGGGATACACCTAGTAAACCTCTAGATATCTTTCAATGTCCTGCAGACATCCCCAAAGACCTTGAAGAGAAGATTAAACGTACCGCTGTAAAGACGTTCAAAGTCCTCAATTGCCGCGACCTCTGTAGGATAGATATGAGGTTGGATGAAAACGGTATACCACGCGTGTTAGAAGTCAATCCATTACCAGGGCTAATTCCAGATCCGAGGGCTCACTCATGCCTACCTGAGGCGGCTGGGGCCGCTGGCTTTACCTACGATCAACTCATATGTACAATACTTTGGCAGGCACTTAAACGATACAGCATGCAGCATCTTTTCAAAAGCTTGGACTTAGTGAAAATTCCATAACTTCCACACTTTATTCAAAATCGTTTGAAACAACATAAAATACTGATCTTTAGCTCTATAGCTTCTTATTTGCCTCTACAGCTTGTAGAGATGGAAAAAAGAGGGGAGAATTATGGAATCGACAGACCATGTTTTCTATATTGGCCTGTACATTATGAACGCACCTATTCCAGCTATTAATGCGTTTAAAGCCGCTCCAAGTATAAAGCCTCCGACAAACGGCACAGCCTTCTCCTCGTAGAGTTTGCTTCCTCCGATTCTTAGGATAAGCCACTTTATGATGCTGCAGACTAGCGCAACCATCCATGTTCCGTGGAGTCCACCTATCCAATCCCAAGCTATTATGCTCATAACTGGATCAGGCATCCATAGGAATCTGACGTGTAAGAGGCTCATAACAACCATGAATATGAACCCGCCCACCACCCATGAAGCAATATCAACCATTGGACGTGGCGACGGTACAGACCACATGTGGTTAACCCTACCCATAAGATTAGTCGTTGTGTAGCATGTCGTCCTCCCCATCCCATAGACACCCGGTAGAATTACGTTCATAATACAGGCCACAAGGTTTGCAACCACTAGTGCTACAGAGGCTATTTTAATCACATTCCTCGGATTTAGCCTCATTAGACTAGCCATTTTATAAGACCCTAAGACCGTGTAGAACGTCGTACACCATGGTACACTAGGCCTATGAGAAGCAAGCTCGTAAACGTATGTATGGGCTAAAACGTGGTCTGTATGTGTTACTGGCAGAGCGTATTCAGTAGGCCACAGGAAGATCTTTGCAAACCCAGGTCCAAAATTATACCCCGGCTCGTTTGAAAAGCCTATTCGACCCCAGAGCTGACTCGTTATAAACCAAGTTACAACACCGGTAAGTATCACTATGAATGAAGCCCATAGGCTCATGCCGGCAGCCATGTAGACGATAATCCCCAGTATAAATGAGCCTATAAATATCAGCCAAGCCGCCCTATAGGACATAGGCTCTTCAGCTTCAGCTCCTTCTCCTCCTCCGAAGGCCGCCTTTAGCGTCATTACAATATGATGTCTCTCGTGGAAGACGGTCATGACAAAAACTCCGAGTGTAACACCGACTATGAGGGAGCCGAAGGCTAATGGTGGCTCAGCATAGGGAGTATTTTGCCCACACCAGCTTTTACCACAGTAGCCCATATCAACGTATCCTGTATAGTATCCAAGGGTGCAAGCCGCTGTACTCGCAATTTCGTATACTATACCCCAGAATACGACACTAAACAAAGAGTGTAGTGGCGCTAAAAGTAGAAGCGCATAAAGAGGTGTATGCTTACTAATGCCATAATGCCACGTAGTGCCCGGTATAGATAGCTGATGGGCCCCCGGACCGCATGTACCAGTACGCCATGAATATATGTCTGGGAACCATGGGAAGAATAGGATGGAGGCTCTTATCAGTTCTAAGCCAAACCCTATGAGAAAGCCTAAGATGAATACAGCTCTTCCAACCCATTTTGGGTTTCTCACCTCTCCAACCCCAACTATAGCGCTGTATGCTATTGCGACTTGAGGATAGGCTAGCCTCTCAACGTCTATCCACTGTCTTCTGAAGATGCTGATCAATCCTATGCTTACCCCTGCGAAGAATGCGAATGTGAAGAACCTCCATACTATTGCTGGTAGAAGCTGACCCCAAGGTATGGCTGCTATGCTTCCAGTCCCACGTATAAGGGCATCGGCAGCCTCTCTAGGTGGAGATACAAACTCAGGCACATACGCCATAACAGCCGGGTCAGTACCAACCCTGGCAATAACGGGCTCAAAAGCCTCCCTCCAAGGGGAGTCTTGATTTGCAAAGGCAGATGAAGCTAAAGCTACGACGTATAGGAGCATTAAATTTGCCGTAGTCATACGTTTTCTTACGGAAGGTATAGACATTAAAGCTCCAAGAATTAAAGTAATCATAAACGGTATACCTAATAGGTCGACACCTGGGGTTGCTATAAGATCTCCAGCGTTCATGTTGCAGGTGAATGGAAACGGTAGGAAGTATACAAATATATTCCCTACGATTGTAAGCAGAACCGTTAGTATGAGGACCCAAGCCAACACTGGTATTGTTATCTTCACTTCTTCTACACGTTCACTTGACATTTTCCCTCAATGATTTTTCCTCTTAAACACATATATGTTTTACTTTTTCCTTAGAATCTTCAATGCAAAAGCATAATCACAGGGTTTTCCAGTGGGCATTTCTACTTTCAAACCGTTTTCACCGCGAGTCCACTCTAGTTTTCCTTCGAATCCGAGCAATTTAACGGTTTTAACTTCATCATTATAAAGCCTTAGATTTGTACTGAGTGATTGAATATTCATCTCATTGCCAGGCCATTCTAGAGCAATAGCGTAGAGTGTATCATCCTTAATTGTAAAACGTATATCTTTACCAGTGAAGGGGGGATGAGCTCCCGCTTTAAATTCTCCGCCGGCTTCTCTAGTCGGTCCCTCTCCGTAGACTCTCCAAGGTCTAGAGCCGTATATTGCCTCTCCATTTATACTCAGCCACTTTCCAATATTCCGTAGAATTTGCCGCTGTTCTTCTGGTATAGTGCCATCAGGTTTGGGAGCTACGTTTAGAAGTAGACAGCCGTTTTTACTCACTATGTCGACCAAATCACCTACTATGGAATTCACAGACTTATACTCATGGTCTTTAATGTAACCCCACGACTTCCTACAGACAGATGTATCTGTCTGCCAGAACAACGGATGCACATCGTCAAGTTTACCTCTTTCAACATCCAATACTGCAACACCCTCTGGGAAAGCCTTATGCTTATAGTTTATCACCGCATCACTACCCCATTCTTTCGCCCGATTATAGTAGTAGGCCGCAAACTTCCGCAGGTAGGGCTCAAAAGCAGGCTGCTCGATCCACCAGTCAAACCAGAACACCTGCGGCCTATACTTATCTACGAGTTCACAGGCCCGTTTAAGCCAATCGTTTAGAAACGCTTCATCTGGTTGCATAGTATGGGGACGTGCAGGTCCATAGAAGTCGAAGAACCGTGGATCCCTAACGTCTGATTCGAATTCCATGCCGCCTTCGAAAAACCACCAGTGTTCAGCACGATGATATGAAACGCCGAAGAATAGCCCTTCTTCTCTAACGGCTTCAGCAAGTTCACCGACAACGTCTCGCTTAGGCCCCATCTTACTTGCACACCACTTGGTGTAGCTACAATCGTACATAGCGAAGCCATCATGATGTTCAGCGACGATTACAATATACTTGGCTCCAGCTTCTTTAAACAGCTTCGCCCAATCTCTCGGATCCCATTTCTCAGCTGTAAACATCGGTATGAAGTCCTTATAGCCGAATTTGTCATGCGGACCGTAATTCTCTAAGTGATAGTTATACGCTGAACTATTCCTTATGTACATGTTTCTAGGATACCATTCGTTTTCAAATGCTGGTACAGAATAAACCCCCCAGTGTATGAAAATCCCGAATTTAGCGTCGAGGTACCATTCCGGGACTTTATACTGCTTTAGAGAATCCCAGCTTGATTGAAACGGCCCCTCAGGTATAGCTGTAGATTCCTTATCCATGAAGTATCCTCCCGTCGTTAGGGTCTAGCTTTTGACGCCTGTTTACCTGCGATCCCCCAGTTTGTTTTAGGGATGTCGTGAATTACCACTGTAACCGCTTCAGCCGGTATACCTAGATTTACAAATACCTTGGTCATTTCTTCTATGAGTCTCTCTTTAACTTCATCGCTTCTACCAGCCCACATATAAACATGTACAATAGGCATAACTCAACACCTCCAAAGAATTATCCACCTATCATAGCTTAAATTTAATCTCTGGTCCTATTTGGACTATGGATACCGTTCTTCATAGCGTGGGTGCTTAAAATGTTAACTCTTGTGATCGGAGGAGCTAAACTCTATGAGGGTTACGGTGTTCCAATATCCTCTGGGGCAATAGTGGGTTGTATGATGGGAATGATGCTAGGCGGAATAATATGGATAACGAGGTTCTTCATACCATTCTAAACAAACCCCACATTTTTCTCATTGTTCGACTACATAATGATGACCTGTCAATAGCCAATGAGAATTTTTTGGTATCATTAGATCAGTTTAATACGGCGATTTTTAGCAGTATTCTCATAGGTGTTGTGGGAAATGCCTTTCTGTCCAAGATGTGGGCATCAGGTTTCGGTGGAGGATAATTACTGCTCTAAATGTGGATTTAAGCTTAAGGAAGAGGTTAAGCCTTTAACTCCTGAGCAGAAAGCAGTTATGGATGTCGTTTTGAAGAGGATAGAAGCCATAAAAAATAGAGACCCTAAGACCATTGAAGGACTGGTTGATAAAACCCTCTATACTAAATTTGACGATTGGCCTCCTTTCACAAGGTTGGAGGGTGAAGAAGCCTTAAATGAGGAAGCTAAAGCTCTAAAGGTTCTCGTGAAATATGATTATGAGGTCAGCGGTTGGCGTATAGATGTACTAGGCGACTGGGCACTAGCAAGCTTCTACATCGCCTATAGAGGTAGAATTAGACGGATAGACTTCGACATAAAGTCTAGAGTATCTATAGTGCTTCTCAAGCGAGATGGACTGTGGAAGATAGTGCATGAGCACTTCTCTAGAATCGCTGAAAAAGAACGTCGAGCCTTCTTTATGTAGAAGAAATAATAGCCTTAAGTCTTCGTCTTTTAAAGCTTCTGATAGAAGCTCCGTGTGTAGGCTTTTTTTCAAGAGACCTTAACTCTATACGTTTAAGCTCAGGAGAAGCTTATATTACACATCAGAGCATATTCTTCCGATACATATGGGTAAGCTTAAAATAGGTTTAGCTCTGTGGTCTTTGGGCGCATCCCCAGACGTTAAAACTTTAGAAGATCAGCTTAGGACGGCGGCTGAAATAGGTGTTAAGGGTGTTCAATTGTGGTGTGTAGATTATAGTCCAACAGTACCTTGCGTCTTAGACCCAGATAGATGCGACAACAAACTTAGATATGAAATTGGAGAACTCGTTAAATCCTACGGGCTTGAAATATCCGGTTTCTGTGCTCAACTCTCCGGTCCGAGAAGGTTCGGAGGATTAGATGAAGAGGAGGGATTGGACGAACGCATCGAGAAGACTAAGAAGGCTTTGAAGCTGGCGGCAGATATGGGCTCGCCGATTGTTACAACACACCCAGGTCGAATTCCTAAGGATAAAAATAGCTCAATCTATGCCATTATGAAGAGAAGCATATCAAAAATAGCTAGGTACGGTGAAGATGTCGGTGCGTTCTTCTGCATAGAAACAGGTATGGAGCCTGCTGACGTTTTGAAAAGCTTCTTAGAGGATGTAGGGAGCACTGCCCTGAAAGTGAACTATGACCCAGCCAATATGCTACATTTCGGAGTCGATGAAGTTGCAAGGGGTGTTAGAACATTGGGAGAGCGGATAGTTCATACGCATGCTAAAGACCACAATCCTAAGACTAGAAGAGCTACTGTTGGTGAAGGCCTCGTTCCGTGGGATGACTACATCGCCGCTTTAAGAGAAATCGGCTTTAAAGGCTGGTTTGCTATAGAAGACGAAACAGGTATCGACGTTGTAGAGTCTATAAAACGCGGTAAAAAATTCTTGGAAAAGTATGAGATTTAAAGACTTTCTAAGCCTAGTAGTTTTATAGTTTCACCTACAATCTTATCTTCTTTTATCTTTCTGAGGGTTTCAACAAGACCGTTTACAAATGCCTCTACGAGTTTCCTTCCTTTTTCACTAGTCGCCTTAGTAGGGTCGCCTACGTACCCCTCCGGACAGTATGCAACCCAGTCTACTGGCGTAACTACTGGTAGACTACTTAACGGTCTAATCTTAGTCTTAGCTGGTTTAGCGCGCTCCATCTTACAAAGCTCGGGGTAAAGATAAAGCATGAAACTGGTCTCTATTTCACATGCATGCCCTA
>JAWCKO010000003.1:0-24792 GCA_038851915.1 Bathyarchaeia archaeon | reverse complement strand
CCTCAGACAATGCAATGCAAGACAATTCTTTAAATGGGGTCGTGGTGAGGGCTAGATTCATGGGTGAGTACTTTCGGTACACCATAAGAACTGAGGCTGATGAAACTATAATTGTAAACTATCCGATAAGTGAAGATGTTAAAAGAGAAGGTGAAAAAGTCAGAATCCGGTTTAACCCAGAGGCTGTTCTCATTTATCCATATCCAGAAAAAGGCATTGAGAAAGAGCTCATGGTTGAAATATAGACTTTAAAGCCCCCTATCGATTACATCTTCAACATTAGGCCCCGTGCCTATCAATGTTACGGGGACTTTAAGCTTCTCTTCAACTTCTCTTATGAACTGCTTAGCTTCCAACGGTAGTTCGCCGAAAGACCTTGCCCCCGTGCACTCAGGGTAGAGAACGTCTAATTTAGTTAGGGCAAGTTCTGTAGGTGCATTGAGCATAACCGCCCTTAAAGCTAAGTTGAAGTTAAATGGTGCGGCTCTGCGTTCTCTGCCTGTTACTGTAGCCTTCTCTAGCCATCCTCTTCTCAAAGCTTCTTCACGATCAATCTCTCCTTCAAGGGGACCTTTACCAACCCTAGTAACATAGGCTTTGAAAACAAGTAAGACGTCATCAACCTTTTTAGGGCCTATACCTACTTCACTGCATATAGCTGAGGCTGTCGTATCCCTACTTGTAACATATGGATATGTGCCATGGATGAGTGATAGAAAGGTTCCCTGGGTTCCCTCGAGAATAACCTTACCTTTCCTATCGAGTATTTTATTTAGCTCTTGCGGGACATCTGCTAGATACTCTCTAAGTCCTTCAAAGTGTTCTGCAAGTTTAGCTACACGTCTAACTCTATCTGCTATAGCTGGTCCAACACCTTGACCCGTTGTCCCTATCCGTCCACCCGTAGCCTGGTCAAGTTCAATATGCTTAGCTTCTATTATTGAACTGTACTTATCAACCCATATTCTACCTTTAACATTTGTTTCATCAACTTCTCTTAGGAATATTTCTACGTTTACATTGGCGCCTGGAGCAATATACAGTCTACAGTTCTCGTAGACGAATGCCGATGGAACCATCCTTAATCCGTATTTCACACCTTTCCATACCACAGTATGCCCAGCGTTAACAGAGCCAGTTCTAGCACAAGCATCTACTTCATCTCTTAAAGCCAAGTAAGCAACTATCTTACCTTTCCCCTCGTCCCCGAAAAAACCGCCGACTACAACTCTGCATGGCATAGGAAACACCATCTAGAAGAAAGGTCGTTGTCTGTATTTAAGAAGTTCTATTGATGAAGCTTCATACGTTTTTCACGGGTAGAATTACCATTTTCTAAGGTTTCCACTGGCTATTAAGAGGCCGGGTCTTACGTAACTGTGAGAAGATTCGGAGTAGCGTATGGGAAATTGATGGGGCTTCTCAGATGTGTGAACAGGTTCAAATATCTTTTGAAAACCGTTCTACTTGTTTAAACGGTCTGTTCCATAGGATAGATTATTTACTTCGGCTTGCTTTTTTTATAAATTGGTTTTTAGGATGAGTAGTGGAGGATTTAAAATAGCCTTTCTAATAGTAGCTATACTGGTGTTTTCAGCAGCAATGGCAATATTAATAATAACTTCACCTGAAAATCTGAAGACAGCTACTGGGGTTGTAGAAGAGAATAGATCCACTTTATCCGTCAGCGGTATAGGTCTTATAACCGTAAAACCAGATCAAGCCGCAGTAAGCCTTACACTAGAGACAGAAGCTGAAACAGCCTCCGAAGCCTTATCTAAAAACACCGAGCTCATGAATAAGGTCGTAGAGGCAATAAAGCAACTCGGTTTAGAAGATAGAGAACTTAAAACAACGACTCTGAACATATATCCTCAATACTTCTATCCAAAGGATGAACCGCCTATTTTAACGGGCTATAGGGCTATGAACACGATAACAGTTACAACTAAGAAGCTAGAAATAGTAGGTCTACTGATAGATACCGCCGTAGCAAACGGCATTAATCGTATTGATGGTATATGGTTTTCCGTTTCAAATGAGCTTATGAATAGTACCAAATTAACACTCATATCTCTAGCGGTTGAAGATGCTAAACGTAAAGCTGAGGCAGCTCTAGAACCTTTAGACATGTCGATTACTGGCGTTAAAAGCGTAGAAGTGGTAGATGCGTCAGTGTATGGAGCCAGCCGGTATGAAGCATTAGGTATGGCAACCCCCATACTTCCAGGTGAGACTGAAATTAGAGTGGCCGTATACGTAGTATTCTACATAGGCTAACCATCCCCATATTTTTTTACAACTCTGGAATATTGTAAAAAGTTAAATAGCTCTCAGCACTACTCATATGGTGTTTCATGGTGGTTGATGGTGAGGGGTGACCGTTTTCCAGAATAACGGTGAAGAAGTCTCCCAAGAGGTTGAGCTGGAAGGTCATCTTATAGATTCCCTAATACTTCCTAAAATCTTCGATATAATAATGGACCTTGGCGGCGATTTTGAAGTAATAGAGTTCCGAATAGGTAGACGTAAAACGGAGACAAGCTATGCGAAAATACTGATTAAAGGCAGAAGTAGGCGGCATCTTGAAGTGATTCTAAAAGAGGTTTATCGTCTAGGAGCTGTTACACCTACTCCTGAGGAGGTTCAACTTAAAGAAGCCTCGGCCGATATGGTACTGCCAGATGGGTTCTACGTGACTACGAATCATCCAACCTATGTATACTATGGAGGCAATTGGCTTGAGGTTGAAGGCATATGTATGGATAAGGTAATATCGGTAGACTCCTCTTCGAATAGAGCGTATTGTAAGTCGATAAGAGATGTTAGGGCTGGAGATTTGATAGTCGTCGGTGATAGAGGGGTTAGAGTTAAACCTCCAGAGTATCCTCGAGAAGGGTCTGGAATATTTGAGTTTATGACTAGTAGAAGTTCACCTGAGAAACCCTCAACATCAATAATCAGAGTAATAGCCGAGGATATGATGAAAATCAAAAAGTCTGACGGTAGGATAGTTGTGGTAGCGGGTCCAGCGGTCGTACATACAGGTGCTGATGAAGCTTTAGCTAAAATCATAAGAATGGGGTTTGTAGACGTCCTTCTCTCGGGTAATGCTCTAGCCGTCCACGATATTGAATACAATTTGTTCGGGACATCTTTAGGGATGTCTGTGAAAAACGGTAAAACCATTGCTGGAAGCAATAGAAATCACCTTGCCGCTATAAATGAGGTTATGAAAGCTGGAAGTATAAAGGATGCAGTTACTAAAGGTGTTGTAAAATCCGGCGTCTTCTACGAATGTATTGTAAACGGTGTTCCATATGTGTTAGCCGGATCTATAAGAGACGACGGTCCACTACCCGATGTCATTACGGATATGGTTGAAGCCCAGAAGCTTTACAGGTCTTATCTTAAAGGTGCAAGTATGGTTCTCATGCTTTCAACCATGTTGCACTCTATAGCGGTAGGCAATATGCTGCCTTCTACGGTTAAAGTTGTCTGTGTAGACATCAACCCAGCTACTTTAATTAAGCTTTTAGATAGAGGTTCGGCTCAAGCTCTGGGTGTGGTTTCAGACATCGGAACGTTTCTGCCTATGCTTACAGAGGAGCTTGCGAAACTTAAAATAAGAGGATGATTCTAACTAAATTATGGGTGGTTCTTTGAAAATAGCTCTTGCGGGTCAACTGGGAGCTGGATGCACTGAAGTAGCAGAAATAATAGCTAGAAAAGTCGGAGTTAAAATGTTCAATAGTGAAACTTTAGTAAGGAAGTTTTTAGCGGAAACCGCTATGAAATTCAGCAATTTCGAGGAATATGTATCCTCTGGGGAAGTACGATTAGATCGAATTTTTGAAGGTTTAGTTCTAGACATAATAAACCTTGAGAATAAAGTGGTAGTTGAAGGTAGGTCCGCCCTCTTCCTACTGAAGAAGGGGGATGTTTTTAAAGCTTTACTTGTAGCAGATGACAAGTTTAGAGCATCTAGAATAGCTGAAAGAAGAAAAATACCGCTTGAGGAAGCTGAAGAGGAGATTAGACATAGCGATGAAGAAAGGGGGAATCTTGTGAAGAGATTCTACGGTTTAAACTGGTTAGACCCAAGAAACTATCACGTAGTGGTTAACACAAGCTTCAGGGAAATGGAAGATGTTGCTGAGACAGTGCTAGCTGCTTATAAGCTACTGTTTAAATGATCTACCTTCCAAGGTGGAACCCCCTATGTATTGCTCTTACGGCTTTTTCACAATCTTCATCTTTAACGACGATCGATATGTTTAATTCTGATGAACCTTGAGCTATCATTCTAACGTTAACTCCTTCATCTGCTACTGCTTTAAATATTCTAGCTGCTGTTCCAGGCTTTCCTCTCATTCCGCTTCCAATGGCGGCTACAACAGATATATCCGACTCATAACTTACACTTCTTACCAAATCCGTACCGAGTAGTGCTGTTTCAAGAAGAGAAACAGCTTTCATAAGTGTTCTCCTCGGAACAACTATAGATATGTTACTTTCACTCACGGTCTGAGCAATCATCATTATGTTTATGTTTGCCTTTCCGAGAATCTGAAATATTCTAGCTGCTGTTCCAGGGGTTCCAACCATGCCGAAGCCCTGAATGTTTATCAAACCTACATCTCTAGCTACAGTAACAGCTTTAACAAAGTCTTTGCTCTCCGTGGGTTTTGAGGTAATTAGAGTTCCCGGATTATTCGGGTTGAATGTATTTCTAATTCTAACTGGTATGTTGTCTGCAATAGCTGGCTCTAGAGCTCTCGGATGCATTCTCTTAGCACCTAAAATAGCCATTTCGACGGCCTCCTCGAAACAGAGCTCTTCTATGGTTTTAGAAGACGGCTCTATCTTTGGATCTGCCGTCATGAGTCCATCCACATCTGTCCAAAGCCAAACCTAACCCCCTTTTAAAGCAGCCGCAATCAAAGTGGCAGTGTAATCTGAACCCCCTCTTCCCAATGTCGTAATAGAACCATCTTGGCTTTTAGCTATGTAACCTGTAACCACTGGAACGATGCCTTTATCGATCATTGGTTGGAGTTTATTCCTCAGCTGGAGTTTGCTTAATTCGATGAAAGGTCTGGCTTCCCCGTAATTTGAATCTGTAACTATTCCAGCGTCCCAACCTGTTAACCACTCGGCTTTAACATCAATGCTATTTAAACAACCCCATAGTATAGGCGTAGACATAACTTCTCCGAATGATGCTACATAATCTCTAATTCTTGGCGTAACTTCTTTAACGTAGTATATTCCATGTAAGAGCTTCTCCAGCTCTTTCTTAAGTGAGTTCAAAATTCCAAGTACATTGTTTAAATATTCACTATTTTCAATGGACACTTCAGCCATGTATACGTGTTTTTCAAACAGTGCGTTTACTCCCTCAGCTATACGTGTTTCGCCTTTGAGAGATTCTTCGCACATACCTAAAAGCTCATCTGTAACGCCTGAAGAAGCTGAAGATACGGCAACCACCTGATAGCCTTTTTGAACGTATTTACGGATTAGATCTGCTACGTGTTTAATGCTAGCAGCGTCTCCGAGAGAAGTTCCTCCAAATTTCATAACGACTTTAAAGGCAATCCCCCCAAACTACCCATTAAAAATCTCTTAACGATTATTAAATCTCTTACTATCGCTACCGCTGTTTCAGCTCCTCCGGCGCCTTTACCTACAATTGTCTCAGGTCCAAGCTTCTCCATGTGGAAAGTTACGGCGTTTAATGTCCCCCAGACGCATAAAGGGTCGGTTAGATCAACCTCCCTAGGTTGAACGGTTAGAGAACCCTGCTCTATATCTATAGTACCGAGGAGTTTAACTGTTTTACCGGATTTAGCAAGCTCTTTAAGTTGACCGTAGGTTACTCCTCTTATCCCTCTAATTTCAACATCTTTAAGTGTAACTCTTAAATTCATAACGTAGTTGGCTATGATAACAAGTTTACATGCTGTGTCAAATCCTTCCACATCCATGAAAGGGTCTTTTTCAGCGTATCCAGCCCTTTGAGCTTCAATTAAAGCCTCATTAAAGTCTAACCCGTCACTATGCATTCTGGTTAAAACATAATTCGTAGTTCCATTTAGAATCCCTTCAACTTTCACAACATCATCTCCAGATTGACACATTCTTCCAAAATCTAAAATAGGTGTTCCTCCGCCAACTGTCCCACTGAATCTTAGAATGGCTCCACTTCTATCAGCCATCTCTGTGAGGGCGGGTAAGGCTAACGCTAGGGGTCCTTTATTCGTAGTTACGACGCTTTTCCCCATGGATAAAGCCCTCCTTACATACGTCAACCCGGGCTCCCCGTCAACTATATTTGTAGGAGTTGTTTCCACTAGAACATCGTAATCGAAGTTTTCAAGTAGCTCCTCTAGGGGGGTTTTCACAGTATTATTCAGCGTGGCTTTAGCTAAATATCCATACCTCCTCTTAGCTTCAAGAGCTTCTTTAACATCGACGCCTCTTTCATCGGCTAAAGCTCCTGAGCTATCAGCAATAGCTACAATCCTAGGTTTAAATCCAAACTTTGAAGCTAACTTATCTCTTTCGCCTACTATTTTCTCAGCTAAAGCTCTACCAACTACGCCAAACCCTATCATGAAGATTCTCATGTTAGCTCAAACTCCTAAGGTAATTGAGAATGCTTTCAAGGTCGGCCTCAACCTCCACGGGTTTTTTAGAGAATCTTATAGCGGTATCTGGATCTTTTAATCCATTGCCAGTAGCCACGCATACTACATCGTCATCCCTATCAATTAAACCATCTTCACGATGCCTTATGAGATAGGCGATGGGCGCCGCCCCGGCCGGCTCTGTAAATACGCCCTCTGTCTTAGCTAAAGCTCTCTGAGCTTCCACTATATCTTCATCGCTTACCTCTTCAAATAAACCGTTGGACTTTTTAACAGCCATCATGGCTTTTTTCCAATTGACGGGATTTCCTATTCTAATGGCGGTTGCAATGGTTTCCACTTCTGTTAGAGGGGTTAAGCCTCTATTTTCCCTGAAAGCTCTAACGAGAGGGTTCGCTCCTTTAGATTGAACACCGACCATCTTAGGCTTGAGATTCGATAAACCTATTAGTGAGAGTTCTTCAAAGCCCTTCCAATAAGCTGAGATATTGCCGGCATTGCCGACTGGAATTATCAACCAATCTGGAGTCCTATTTCCCAACTGTTCGTATATTTCAAATGCCGCCGTTTTCTGCCCTTCAAGTCTATATGGGTTTAACGAGTTTAAAAGATAGAACTCGGGTCTACTACTAAGCTCCACAACTAATCTGAGGGCCTCGTCAAAATTCCCCTTAATCGCTAGTACTTTAGCACCGTAGATAACTGCTTGAGCAAGTTTACCTAGTGCTATCCTACTAGATGGTATTAAAACTATACAGTTTAATCCAGCTCTGGCAGCATAAGCTGCCAGGGAACTACTGGTGTTTCCCGTAGAAGCACATATGAGGTTTTTAACCCCCAATTCCAACGCTTTCGTAACGCCAATAGTCATCCCCCTATCCTTAAATGAACCTGTTGGATTGCCCCCCTCATCCTTAACGTATAGATTTCTAAGCTTAAGTCTCTCTCCCAATCTTCTGCAACGTATAAGTCTCGTACCGCCTTCACCCATCGATACCCTAAGCGTCTTATTTAAAATCGGTAGGAGTTCGCCATATCTCCAAACGCCTAGAGGTTTACCGAACCAAGATTTTGGAACAGTTTCGGTTAGCGCATCGTAGTCGTACTCTATATCCAGCAGACCACCACACTTTGGACATGTGTAAACTTTATCCATGATTCCTACGGAACTGTTACACTCTATACAGTATATCCTCAAATGTGAATCCCCCTCTAAACTCTAAAGCTTGCATATACCATTCCCAGGCTCAGTCTTATAAATTGTATAACTCAAACCTAGAGTGTTGCAGACACTCTCAAATGCATCGCATAGTCTATCTACTGAATGCCTCTCGATCAATCCAATTACTGCTGGTCCAGCCCCGCTTGCTGCAACACCAGCTCCAACTTTAACACCAGCCTCTTTGAATAATTTGAATCCTCTAAGTATGCCTGCCTCAGCTCTAGCAGGCTCTACTACGCAGTCGTTCATACCCATCTTTATGAGGTCGACATTTCCTAAGATCATTCCGGCAACTAGCGTAGAAGCATAGGCTATATTCCCAACCATATGTTCAAGTGGAACATGCTTTGGAACGACTTCTCTAGCTATTCTAGTAGAACCTTTCTCAACGTGTGGTAGAGCTACGACAATACTGACTTCTGGCGGTTTGAAATTTAGAACCTTCAGAGGATTTCGAGAGGCTATGATCGTAAATCCTCCGTAGAGTGCTGGTGCAACGTTATCAGCATGTGCAGCTCCAGCTGAAACGATTTCACCGAGGGAAGCGTATTCAGCTAAAGCGTTTAAACTAAGGTTTAACTGGAAAATCTCATTGAGAGCATATGCAACTCCAGCTGCTGTCGCTGCCGAACTACCGAGCCCACTACCCGGCTTTATACGTTTCATTATTCTGAGCTTTACGCCGGAATCTATCGCAAAGTCTCTAATCATTCTTAAAGCCACATAGCCTCCAGTATTTCCCTCAGGGTTTTTAGGGACGTCGTAACCTTCAACTTGAATTTCAATTCCACCACTGGACTTCTCTACTTCAACCACATCGTAGGGCTCTTTCAAAGCCAAGCCAAATACGTCGAACCCGGCTCCTAAATTAGCAGCTGTAGCAGGGCATTTCAATCTTATTGAAGTCAAATGAATGCCTCCTTAAAGTTAAAGTTTAGGTAAGATTTATTTAAGGTAAGTGATCATTTTTTCCTTTCGTCGGGTTTTAGGAGGTTTTAGTATTGTACGATAAGATAGTCAATGACTTGATAGATTACGTTAAGAAACACCACGATTACAGATCTAGATGTATAAACCTGATAGCTAGTGAAAACATTACCAGCCCACATGTAAGACTAGTAATGGGTTCTGATTTAGGGCATAGATATGCCATAGGCTTCCTATACATGCGAATATACAGAGGATGCAAATTCATAGATTCAATAGAAGAATTAACTGGCTATCTAGCTAGAAAACTCTTCAAAGTAGAGCATGTTAACTATATTCCAATAAGTGGTACAGTAGCTAATCTAGTTATGTTCAATGCATTGACAAACCCGGGCGACTCCGTAGCGGCTTTAACCGTCCTAGATGGGGGACATAGCAGTTTTAGAGAATGTAGTCGTGTGAGGGGTGTAGCTATGATTCCTCTACCATTTAACCAGAAGGAATATAACGTAGACACAGTAGAATCTGAGAAACTCATAAGGAGAGTCAAGCCTAAAATAGTCCTCTTAGGTGCATCGGATATTCTCTTTCCACATCCAGTTAAAGAGCTTAAGGAAATCGTCGACGAGTATGGAGGGATACTGGCATACGATAGTGCTCACGTCTTAGGGTTAATAGCAGGTGGAAGGTTTCAAGATCCGTTAAGGGAAGGCGCAGAAGTAGTCACGGGTAGTACTCATAAGACCTTATTCGGGCCTCAAGGCGGTATACTACTATGCCGTAGAAAATATAGTTCTGCTATAGATTTTTCAGCCTGGCAAATGGTTAATAACCATCATATCCATAGGGTGGCAGGTTTAGCCATAACATTATGCGAGTTTCTAGCATTCGGTGATAAATACGCAGATCAGGTTGTTAAAAATGCAAAGGCTTTAGCGGAGAGTCTTTACAATAAAGGATTGAAGACTCTATGCCCTGATAGGGGGTTTACAGAATCTCACCAGGTTATAGTAGATGTTGGTAGCAACGGCGGGGTAGATGCTAGTTTTAAACTTGAGGAGGCAAATATAGTAGCGAATCCAATGCCTTTGCCCTGGGATCCGCAAGAGGATAAATGCTCCGGTATTAGGCTCGGAGTTCAAGAAGTTACTAGGCTGGGTATGTGTGAATCTGAAATGGATTTCATAGCTGATAGAATAGCAAACGTACTGCTTGATAAGGAGACAATAGAGGAAGCACGTAGAAAAATCTCAGAGTTTATGGAAAACTATCAGAAGGTACATTACTGTTTTGATGACTGTGCTGAAGCCTATAGGTACCTTTAAAACCGTTTCACGCTGTTGAAGAGAAACGTTTACCTGGTTCTTCTACCTCGAATTTTTCTCAGAATGGGTTTAGAGAAGATGGTTGAAAAAGCTGAAAAACTCGTAAGGCAGAAGAGAGTAGTATACCTTGGAGGGGGAAGGTTTAGTGTTGTAGGGGATCACGGAACTTATGTCGTCCAACAGCTTCCAGACGGTAGGTTGACATGCACCTGTCAGGGCTTCCAGAGGAGACGCGTATGCTCTCACGTGGCTGCGGTTACAATACTTCAAGAACTTAAACGTTAGATTTTGAGAAACTGCTTTTCATCATGGTAGGTCTCATTAAGCGAAAGAAAAAGAGCTTTTTGATGGAGAAATTTGATCAGAGCATGGTCCATGGGCTTCAACGGACTTTAACTTCTCCTCCCCTCTCGGCAGATTCTAAGATAGCGTCAAGGGTTTTCTGTAACAATATTATTTCTCCAGGCTTAGTGATAGGTTCTTCATCTTTCAATATACAGTCTACAATGAAATGTCTTATCTCTACCAAGTACGGGTCTTCTCTTTCTTCGCATTCAATCTTCCTAGTAACGATTTTTCCATCTTCTTCTGTTATTAAGTTCATAGCTGGATAGTCCAACCCACCAGTGTCACCCAGAAGATGAACATAGAACTCGGCTTTAGGTGCGAAGCTAGCCCACGCGGCTTCTAAATAGACCGAGGCCCCGCTCTCCATTTTTATGAGAGTTACGCCAAGGTCTTCTACGTCAAATGGCCCTCCTGGGACTGGTTTACCCCAATCTCCGGCAGCCTTGCCTCTGGGTCCAAATTTAGCGTATGTTGAAGCGTATACGGATTTTGCTTTAAAATCATTCATAATCCAAAACGTCATGTCCAATGCGTGAACACCTATATCAAATACCGCCCCAGATCCAGCTAAAGCCTTGGTAGTAAACCAGCTTCCCATACCTGGTATACCGGTTCTTCTGAGGTATCCGCATTTAGCTAAATACACTTCACCTAATGTCCCTTCTCCAACGTACTTCTTTAAAACTCTCGTCGTATTGGAGAATCTTCTAGTCAATCCTATGACCAACTTTCTACCAGCTTTTTTAGAAGTTGCAAACATTTCTTCAACTTGCTTAGCGTTTAAAGCCGGAGGCTTCTCACAGAGAACATGTTTTCCGCTCTTCAAAGCGTCAATAGTCACAGGTGCATGAAGATAATTTGGCAGACTCACGATAACAGCTTCAACATCCTTCCTATCCAACAGATCATGGTAGTCGATGTGGAGATTCTCTATCTTAAACTTCTCTCTCACCTCTTTTAAAGCCTGTCTATCTATGTCGCAGACGGCTACAACTTTAGCCTCGCTAAGTTTAAGACATCTATCTATGTGGTATTTCCCTATGGAACCGCAACCTATAACCCCAACTCCCACGGTCTTCATGTAAATCATTATAAATGGTTCTAGTAGAAACATTTAAAATTTTACAGAAACCTTAACTTTTACCTACATCTTCTCTATCGTTATGTAAACCATTGCACTCTGCATGTTTCTCTGTCCTAGCAGAGGGTTTGCTGTATGATTCTTTCACACTTAGTAGTTCTCTGCAACGCTAACACTTTGCACGTTTCTTCCATCATAGGTCCAAAACAACTCGAGGTGTCTCATCCCGCAGGTGGAGCAATAGCTCCACCCTCCGCTTCAAAACAAACTGATAGAGCGTCTAGAGAGCTGAAATAAAAAATACCTAGGGGAGGGGGTCTAAAGTCCTATAGATGATTTGTAGGTCGATCTAAGATTATCTATTGCTTTCAACCCCCTCCGGATGTAAGCATGGGGAGTCTACCTTTCAATTGTCTCTTTAGATGCGAGGAAGTGGGGGTTCAGTTGATGAATAATGCTATGAGAAAAGGAGAATTTTGCGACAGTCATCACTAGAGACATAGGTTTCATAGAACCTATAACATTATCAAACCCTATGAAAAGGTGGAAAATAGATAGCTCCCTGTTGCCTGTTAAGGGTCTGCGTCGTAGTCTCCCCAGGTTTTAAACGCATTAGTATTTAAGGCCTTTACGTGGTACGGTGAATCTGGTGGAAACTCTGCGCCTGCTTTCCCTCTTCCATTTGTGAACTTTATGGCATTCCAGTTCGACCACGAACCTCCATAGTAGTATTTCAAACTAGTGAACAAGCCTGTCCCCTCATTATATGTGATCTCGTCACTGCTATCTACGGATTCTAAAGCCGCCTCAGCTCTTCCCGTGCTATACCTCTGTGGGATGATCATCCGCTTCGCTAGAAGCCCGTCTTTAAGAAGATCCCACACCCAATCACTACCTGAGGCACCTAAGCGGTAGATTTTAAACTCCGGAACGGAACCGGTTGTTGCATCTTCGAAAAGGTCTTCGTCATAGGGATCTGACCACGCATAGATGCAGTATTCCCAGTAATACTTTAGCTCACCAGTACTACCCTCCTTCAGATACCCTATTTGTAGCCATGACCCGTCGTAGAACAATATTTGCACAAACTCCAATACCCGGACTCCAGTACCATTTATCTTGTTATCATAGACTGTGATTCTTCCATATACCCCTAGTGTCTGGTTGTTGAGGTTGACAGGGTTATACCAGAAACCAATGGCATAGTAACGATAGTTGCATTCAGGCGTATGCGGGTGCTTGCTGCTCTGAACAGGCGTAGATATTACCGTTAGCAGAATGACAACCACTATTGCAACTAGTTTAGAACTGTTTGATGATCGACCTGGCAATCTGCACCATCTCCTCGTAGGATAAGTGGGATCTGATGTCGTAGACCAGATCATCTACGTAGAAGTGGACCGTGCCTATTGGCTCGCTCCAAAGCACACACTCCACGGGGTCGTAGCCGAATACAGCTATACCGTCGACCATCCGAAGGGTGAGATTGTGTCTTTCAGCGTAGCTTCTAGCAACTTCTTCTGTGTTCACGTCGCTGGCCATGGCAGCGGCTTCGGGGTCTAGCCTATGTATTATTATCATCATGTCCGGCACCCCTCCTTCCACATCGAACGTCCAGCCCTCCATCATGTGCATGAGGACGAACGGGTTATCCTCCTCCGCTATAGGCTCATTGGCGTAGAAGACGTATACGGTGTCCGAGTCGCTCGAGTAAATTATCCTACTGTAGACCATGCCACTCGGTAGGGTTGTCGGAAGCCTAACCGGACCTGAGGCGTTCAGAGCCCTAGCAGCCTCCTCTATCGACGGAATGGTGTCCGAGCTAACGGGTAGAATAGCCCCACCACCTGTAGATCCACTGCTTGAGGAGCCTGTTGAAGTTTCCTTAGATCTCTCAGGAGTTATCTGCCCTATGTAAACCACTAGCAGAACCACGACGGCTACTATAAATAGGGCTAAAACAGTTTTTTCCCTAAACATTTCTCTATAATGTTTTTCGCCGATGTGTTATTTGAATATTTCTTCCAACGGTTTATGGATAAATATAAATACCCACTACGAGAGGGAGCAAACTAATTCATAATGGTTCAACAAAAATGGGGGATTTTGTAGGGGAAATCTCTATCTAAAACGGTTTAGTAGACGTATTTGAATGTAAAATTATACTTGAACTTTCTCAAGCTGGGATAGCGTCCGTCTACGTATATCCTCAACATTCTCCCTAATCAATACTCTACCGTTATCCATGTATTTTCTGAGCATAGGCACTGTTTCTCCACCGCAAAATCTACACCTAGGCTCCTCCTCTCCTACAAGTCTAACGTAATCTACCTGGCATTTTTCGCATCTCCAAACCTGTTTTCTACCGGAGAGTTTCCCCCTCTTAGCAATAGGCTTATCTTCAAGACATACTATGTCCATCGCAAAGTCTATGGTAGGCGCATTACTTATAGATGTACCGACTCCGAAACCGTCAGCTCCCGCATCCACGAGACTAGGGATATTTTCATCATCAAGTCCTCCTGATACTATGACTTTAACATGGCCATACCCCCTAGTCTTTAGCTCCCATTTTACTTCTCTAACTATTGCTGCGAAATCTCCCTTTCTAGACCCAGGTGTGTCTAACCTTACACCGTAAAGATTATCGCCCAGCGCTTCAGCAGCCATAATTGCCTCTATCTTCTCATCGTAAAACGTATCTACGAGAGCTATCCTAGGGACGTCTTTTTCAATAAGCTCATCGAAGCTCTTCCAAGCTTTCACCTGTTCTCCCAAGACTATTATAAGTGCGTGGGGCATTGTCCCCATAGGTCTTTTGTTTATGGTTTCAGCTCCTATTACACTTGACACCCCATCTACACCGCCTATGTAGCTCGCCCTATCTATCATTGGAGCTAGAGCCGGGTGCATTCTACGAATGCCAAATCCTATCACGATTTTATCTTTAGCCACCTTCCTAATCCTTGCAGCCATCGTAGCTATGCCGGAGGCTTGGCATACGAGACCGAGTAAAGGTGTTTCATATATGCAGAAATCTCCATAGGGGCCTTCAACCACTATAATAGGTACTCTTAAACCGTCGGCGTCAAATGGTTTGAAGATAGTCCCCTCTGGGAAGGAGAAGACGTTTACAGGAAGCCCCTCTAACAGTGTTAGAACATCTTCTAAGCCACAGAATACTGCCCAAATCCAATCCCTCGGCAGTTTTCCACTTGTGACTTCCATTACAACCCTTGATTTATCCATTTTAAGCGCATCTAGAATCTTTTTCGTACGTAAGAAGTATATGTCTGTTGTAAGTCCTTTTTTAATATCTTCTGGTAGCGCTACGTGGAAAAGTCTACCATCCATTAAGCTCACTGAATCCAAGGTTACATTCAGAAGTGTGTAACCTTTAAGCTTTTCCAAAGTTTCACATGTACCTGCTCATCCATTATTTAACCATGATATTACACGTAAGCGTCTCCCTTGAAACATTTATAGATTCATAGAACTTTTATCATAGTTTAGATGGTTACAAACCTCCCGGATAAAGCTAAGAGCAAATGGGCTGAGGTAGTGACTGCCAAGGATATTGAGGATAAAATCAGACTTATGAAGGAATTCCTATCGATCTGTCCGAAACATAAGGGTACTGCTAAACTCATAATTAACGTTAAAAGGAAGATTTCTTCTCTGGAGGAGGAGCTTGAAGCCAAGAAAAGGAGGAGGAAAACGGCTAAAGATCTATTTGCTATTGAGAAGACTGGTGACGTACAGATAGCGGTTGTCGGTTTAACCAATGCAGGTAAAAGCAGCCTCTTATCGGCCTTAACAAATGCTAAACCACTTATCAGCGATATACCTTATACGACAACTCTACCTGTTGTTGGAGCTTTCCACTATGAGGGGGTAGATTTTCAGCTTGTAGAACTGCCCGCTTTAATGGAAGGATCATCTGAGGGGAAGGGTCATGGCTTAAAAACGATGAACATCATCAGAAACGCTGATGGTTTAATAGTTA
Organism: Bathyarchaeia archaeon; assembly: GCA_038851915.1. Classification (GTDB taxonomy): domain Archaea; phylum Thermoproteota; class CALKCG01; order B24; family B24; genus DTBU01. Next base: position 9,230 of record JAWCKO010000003.1, on the reverse strand, counting down.
TGTTAGATTCTTCAAAAAATCCCACAGAGCAGTGGCAGATCCTTACAAGAGAATTTGAAAATTCGAGAATACTTCTTAAAAAACCTAGAGGACATGTGGAAATCATACGTAAACCCGCTGGTGTTCTAACTATAGGCGGCGGAGGAAAACTCATCGATTGCTCTTTTGAAGATGTTAAAGCGCTTCTAATGGATTATGGTTTTAAATCTGTTTTAGTAAGGCTCACTGGAGAAGTATCGATTGATGATGTTGAAGATGCCGTTTTCGGCATATCTACTTATAAGCCTACCATTGTATTAGCCAATAAGATGGACGTTCCAAACTCTCAAGAAAACCTTAAAATTCTCTTGCAATTGTTAGACAGATTAAAAGTTATACCCGTTTCATGTCTCACTAGAATGGGATTGAATAACATTGGAAACGCGCTAGTAGAAACATTGGAGCTGATAAGAGTATACACCAAGCCTCTTGGAAATAGTAAACCGGATCCTAAACCCATAGTCTTAAAAAGAGGCGCTACAATTGGTGATGTTGCTAAAAACATACATAGGGAGCTGTATGAGAAGTTCAAATACGCTAAGATTTGGAGCAGAAGCATTAAGGGCTTAAGAGTCGGTTTAAACTACCCTGTTGAAGATGGCTGTATTGTTGAAATTCATAGTAGATGAAATATGGTTTGACAGAAGTTTCTAATAATCAACGCTATTATATACTTTAATTGAATGGAGATTGTCCTCAGCGTTCCACTTGTATACGGGTCAAGTGGCGAGTCTAGGGAGCTCTAAGAGGACTTTAAAATACGAATAGAGATATGTAAACGATGGAGACGTAACAGCATGCCTAAACATGCTCAGGATGAGGGAAGACCGTTGCCCCAGAAAGCCTCCTATGAAGCCCAGCCTGAGGAAGAAATGATAGTACTATGAAGTCAACTATCCGACAACGGTCTTAGATTTAACTTAAAGCTAGTTCAGCACCCATACGCATAATTAGCAAATTACCATCTGTTTTCTCTCTTAAAGCTTCATCTACTGCTTCTTGCAAATCGTTAGCGTAATCAAAGCCAAGTTTATAAGCTAAACTCCTACTTAAACCGTCTGAAACTATTACACACTTGGCTCTGTCTAAAACTTCCCTAACCATAACTATATGCGCTGCTGCTATAAGATCCTCTGTAGAGCCATCTTCAACCATCTTCTTCATAACTGGTATAGGCTGATAACCGAGCTTTTCAACTTCAGGGTGCTCTTTTGAAACCCCCTCGGGACACGGTGTTAGAAATACTATGATCCCTCCCCTCTTAACAGCTAGAGAAGCTGGAAAGAGGGCTTTAACCGCTTGCCACATATCTAAATCCGCAGGGTGGCTATCTACGACGACTATGTCGGCCTTTTCCTCCAATTTGAACTTGTAAATTAAATCCACAGTTTTAACGGCCTCTCTATGGCCATTAATAAAGCTTCCAAATATGACATTGATAATTTCTCTGTCCCGGTTTAACACACTGTTTATAATTGCATTTAAACCGACTTTTGCAGCTATACGTTCCATTTCCCATCTTACTGGGTTTTCAACAACCCCTAACATTTTCTCTATGGGCATCAAAGCGGCCTTCCAATGTGTTTCGCCAGTAATTTCGGCTCCGCATATGCCTGGCTGAATGATTTTAGCACCACCTGAATATCCTGAAACTCGATGGGGGATAACGTTGCCAATACCTATTTTAAAGTCCGCCTCTAAAACGTGTTTATTGACTTTCACGGGGGTTCCAGAATCCGTTAGACCTATTTCAACAAGTTCATCTTGTTCTCTCCACATATGGTTTATAACTTCGTACTCCTCAACGATATCTTTTCCAAGCTTATTTTCAAGCTCTTTCTTTGTCATAGGTCTATGAGTTCCTAGCGCCATTATTATTTTGACGTTTTCACGTTTAACACTTTTTTCCCTCAATTCGGCTAATACGTGGGGCAGTATTCTATCTACGGGGCATACCCTTGTATTGTCCTCTGAAATTATGGCAACCGTCATATTGGGTTTGACGCTGTCTCTAATTCTCATACATCCTATGGGGTTCATTAAAGATTCTCTAATTATGTCATCTAAAGGCTTACAGGGTTTCATACGTCGCGGCTCTATTATACCTAAGATTCTACTCTCATCTACTTCAAAGCTTCTACTTTCACCACCGTAGTAGATACTTGCAGTATACCTCTGCATTTAAACACCGTTCTACAAGAAGAACTTCAAGAGATTACTATAAGCGTTACCGTTGACCTCACACCTTCAACCCGTCTTATGCTGGTGGATATTGTATCTCTGAGTTCTTCAAGGTCCTTCGCTTCCACTTCTACTATTATGTCGTAGACGCCGTATACGATAAATGCCTCTTTAACATTTTTCATCTTCTTCAATTTTTCAAGAACCTTTTCTTCGACCCCGGTTTCAGTATTGATAAGCACTAAAGCTATACTCATGAAGCTCGAATACATTTTATCGTTAAAAGAAGTTTATGAATTTTATTCCTTTTTTTCTATGGATTTTTAGCAAACTATACGTGTGAAGGCTTCTTCTAAACGTCTACCTAAAAAACTTAATAATATGCTGTGGGAGAAAATGGACTGTATGTGTGCTAAAAGAGTATCCATTGTAGATAGTGAACGATGCGTAGGATGTCAGCTTTGCATGTTTGCATGCAGTAGAAGACTTGGATATGGCGGCTTAGGTCTTTCAGCCATACTCGTCAAATCGACCGGTGGAATTGAGAAAGGTCTCACCGTTATAGTTTGTAGAGCCTGTTCAAACCCTCCCTGTCAGAAAGTCTGCCCTACTGGGGCTTTAACGGCTAGGGAGGGGGGTGGAGTTAGACTAAACCCTGATAAGTGTATTGGATGTGGTCACTGTAGAGATGCCTGTCCTTTTGGAGCAATATTCTGGAATTATGAACTTAACAAGCCCATAGTATGCCTATACTGCGGCTATTGTGTGAAGTACTGTCCTTATAAAATTCTAGATTTTGAAGAGGCGGGAAAATGACGCATGGAAAAGTTCTCCATATAGACTTATCAAGAAGACGAAGCTGGGTTGATGATAAATCTGAGCTTTTTGCCAGTAGAATTGGAGGAGTTGGTGTTGGTATAAAACTCTTAGAGGAAGAACTACCTAAAGGTGCAGACCCCCTTGGGCCTGAAAACGTCGTAGTTTTCGCCGTCGGCCCACTTACAGGACTATACCCAATGGCTTCAAAAACGATTGCACTGTTTAAATCGCCTTTAACTGGGAATCTCGGTGAAAGCCATGCTGGTGGTAGGAGTGCTGTGGCGATAAGATCAGCGGGGTATGAGGCTATAGTTGTTAAGGGGGCTAGTGAAACCCCTGTATACGTAGCGATTCACGGTGGAAAAGTCTTCTTCAGAGATGCGTCAGGTCTATGGGGTGTTAGAAGCAGTTTAACCGTTGGAAGAGTAATACGGGAGAGGGAGCCTGGTGCTGGTATTAGGTCTATAATGCGTATAGGTATTGCTGGTGAAAAACTTGTCAGATATGCGTGTTTGACAACAGAAACCTATAGACACTTCGGTAGACTCGGATTAGGAGCGGTCTTCGGAAGTAAGAAACTTAAAGCACTGGTGACATCAGGAGCGGAAGTAATACCGGTTAAAGATGTTAAACACTATAGAGTCCTCTACGATGAAATATTTAACGCAACTACTAGAACGGCAATCATGCGTAAATATCACGATATAGGTACATCTATGAATGTTTCCCCATTAAATGAGATAGGAGGGCTTCCAACTAGAAACCTTAGAGAGGCTAAGTTTGAAGACGCTGAAAAAATCTCCGGCGAGTTTCTCGCTGAGAACTATTTAGGACGTAGAGTTGCATGTAGCCATTGTCCTGTAGCTTGCATACACTTGGCAGCATTGAGGGAACCATACGAGGACGAACCGTACTTCTACAAGACCACCATGGTATCTTACGATTACGAGCTGATTTACGCTTTAGGCTCCATGCTAGGCGTATCAGACACGGAAGGTATGCTTAAACTCTTTCATGAGGTTGAGGTTTTAGGTGTTGATGCGATGTCTACTGGCGTGGCGTTAGCATGGATGACTGAAGCATTTGAGAAAGGTTTAGTATCGGAAAGTGAAACTGCTGGTTTGAAGCCTAAATGGGGTGATTGGAAGACATACCTTATAACAATGAGATTAATAGTAGAACAGCCGACGGAGTTTTACAGAGACCTTTCAATGGGGGTGACGTATGCTTCAAATAAATACGGCGGAGACTGTTATGCTTTATCGTTCGGTGGAAATGAAATGCCCGGCTACCATACTGGTCCAGCGGCTCATATAGGATTTCTAACTGGTGCTAGACATAGTCATTTAGATTCGGCTGGTTACAGTCTAGATCAAAAGATTTTAAAAGAAAACCGTAAACCATCCGTTGAGGAAATTGTCGGCTATCTGCTGGAGGAAGAATCTTGGCGTCAAATCCTCTCAAGCCTAGTGGTTTGCTTCTTCGCCAGAGGGATATACAATCCCACGTTGGTGGAGAAAACCCTAGAAACCACTGGCTGTAGGCTTAGCTCCGTTGAGCTCGTAAAGTTGGGGTTGGAGATCTTAAGGGATAAGAATAGGTTCAAGGTGAGAGAGGGCTTTAAAATTGACGATTTAAAACTAGCTGAGAGGATATATGAGACGGCATCACCTCTAGGTTATATAGATAGGGATTTCGTAAAGAAGGCCATCAACTTATTCTACGCTAAGATATGCCTCCAAGGCCTCAGCAATTTTAATGACTTTTAATGCTACGTCTAGAGCGTCTACTCCTAGAACGGTTATCATAGGTTCCTTACCCCAATCCCCCTCATGATATATTATGTCCGGAACATCTCCTCCTAAAGCTTTAATCGCCTGCTCCGCACCCCAGCTCGTCGATAACCCCTCTTTAGTTTTAATCTCAATAGGCTCGAGCTTCCTATCGTAGCTTGAAATTTTAAATCCAAGTCTTCGGCAGATTTCAAGCAAATGCCTATCCATCCTTATGTTCATACCAGCTCTTACGTTTGGATTAAACCTCATAGCCGTTAAAACTGTTGCAGCTACGTGACGTGAAACGCCGTAGTTAGGCTCCATAACTGCTTTAACCCTATCTTGAATTCTAATAATTCTTCCAGGTATTCCAGCCACTTCGGGGAGACCTTTAGCGTAACTTAACGCCATAACCAAGTTCGATGAAACCTCGGGTATAAGCTTAGAAACAGCAGGGCTTTCCTCTAAAAATCTAACTGCAGATTTAACATTAACAATCACGTCCCACTTTTCAGCATCCATATATAGAGATGCCGTAGGATTGACCGGTTTAACACCTAAACCAATAGGATGGTGGTGAAATATAGCGCTCTCTACGAAGTTTTTAGCCTTCTTGATAGCTTCTAGAAGACTTTGCCCCTTAGCAAGCCAAGCCGCTATAGCGGCTGAAAAACAGCATCCCGCTCCGTGAAATGTTCCTTCAACCCTAGAGCCGATAAGTTTGATTATTTCACCATTACAAATAACTACGTCTATAGGCTCCTTTAAATGTCCACCTTTAACAACCACAGCCTTCGGACCGTAGGATGCTATTGCTCTAGCAGCCTTCTCAGCATTATCAATGTCCTCAATTTTAAAACCAGCTATTCTAGAGGCTTCATTAATGTTCGGTGTTACAACGGTGGCTATCGGTATGAGTTTTTCAATAACGGCTTTATAAGAGTCCTCGGATACGAGTTTAAACCCCGTCCCAGCGATGTAAACAGGGTCTACTACAATAGGTTTACCGCTTTTCTCAAGTAGCTTAACGACTTTATCCACGATAGGCTTTGAAGGTAGTAGCCCCGTTTTAACAGAATCGAAACCGATATCTTCAAAAACTGCCCTATACTGGGCTTCAATCAATTTTGACGGTAGAGGACAAACCCTATATACGCCTTGTGTGTTCTGAGCGGTTACACATGTAACAACGGTTAAACCGTAAACCCCCAGAGCTGAGAAAGTCTTTAAATCAGCCTGTAATCCAGCACCAGCCGAGCTGTCAGACCCTGCTATACTTAGAGCCCTAGGTTCTATTTTCCGCTCAGCCAATACTTTCACCGTTCCATGTATCTCCTTATGAGTTTTAAGGCACAGTACGGTCCACACATGCTACATGCGCCTAGGGGGGATTTAACAAACCCATGGATTGATTCAGCCTTTTCAGGATTTACCGACAAACTTATCTGGGTCTTCCAATCTAGCCTAGACCTAGCTTTAGCCATATCCAGGTCTATACCTGAGGCTCTTTCACCAAGTCTAACGATGTCTGCAATATGTCCAGCTATTTTGGCGGCGATAACCCCATCTTCTATGTCCTCAAGTCTTGGAAGAGCCAAATGTTCAGCAGGGGTTACTACGCATAGAAAATCTGCGCCAGCAGTAGCTGCTACTGCCCCACCTATGGCGGCTGCTATATGGTCGTAGGATGTTGCTGTATCAGTCGGTAATGGTCCTAAAACGTAATATGGAGCCCCCTTGCACAGGTACTTCTCCATTTTAACGTTAGTTGCTATTTGATCCAGAGGCATATGTCCAGGCCCTTCAACCATGCATTGAACTCCCTTTTCCCTAGCTTCCTCCACAAGTCTAGCTACTGTTAAAAGCTCCATATTCATTAGGTTGTCAAAGGAGTCTCTAATGCAACCCGGTCTTAATGCATCACCTAAACTCAAACATATATCATATTCCTTAGCAAGCTCAAGTAAGTATTGAAAATTCTTATACAATGGGTTTTCCTCTCTTCTAGCCATAATCCACGCACTGTGGAAGCATCCACCTCTGCTAACTATCGGCATGATTCTTCTGCTTTTGGTTAAAAGCCTAACAGCTTCTAACGTGACTCCACAGTGTACAGTTATGAAGTCAACACCTTCCTTAAGATGTCTCTCTATCGTATTGAACATATCATCCTCAGTTACGTCAGGGATGTTTCCATTCCTCCTAAGAGCTTCTATGAATGCTTGATATATGGGGACTGTACCTAGAGGTACATTCACCTCCCTCAATATTCTGTTCCTTACAATGTTGAGTTCTCCCCCAGTAGATAGATCCATTAACGTGTCTGAGCCGAGTTTAACCGCAAGTTTCGCCTTTTTTAGTTCAAAATCGGGGTCGCAAAGGTCCTGTGAAGTACCTACATTGGTATTGATCTTAACGGTTAAACCCTGACCGATACCGATGGGTCGAATTTGATGAGAAACATTTCTTGGTATTACTATAAGACCTCTAGCAACACGGTCTCTAATCTTCTCAGCAGTAATACGTTCAGCTTTAGCAACAGCTTTAACCTCTTCCGTGATAATCCCCCTTCCGACAGCATCGATTAAGGTCCCCAAGAAGTATCCTCAAGCCTAATCTAATGGCTTAACCAAGAATTTAAATATTATTAGTCAACTAAAATTCTCCACCGAACGTTAAAACCCGTAATCAACCATATCTTCAACCGAAAATTTAAAATAAGAAACATTTCTTCAATAGAAGCAAGGGCCCGTAGCTCAGAACGGTAGAGCGACAGGCTCTTAACCTGTTGGTCGGGGGTTCGATTCCCCCCGGGCCCGCCACTTTTGAGGTTCTTCGTTAAAAAGGTGCTGGAAATAAACCGATTTAATGTACACCTTTATTTTAGGTCTACTTTGGCCCTACCGACACTGTTAAAATAGTGCAAAGTAGGATTGAATCAGCCGCTTCCAATGACCTTGTAAATTACTTTATACTCGAGAAGCAAAAGACAACTTTATTAATGGATTACTCATATTGGTTTAAAGTGGGATGAAATATTATAAGTATTCAAGTATTTGTGCCCGAAGCTGGGTTAGAACAGCCTTCATGAGTGAAGATTTTACGATAAGCATCAGTATTGCTTCGATTTATAACAGAGAAAGCTTCTAAGGCATCCTTAACTTCTGCCTAACGAATACGGAACAATCATTTGCAGACTTTAATCTATCCTAACGATGGAAGGCTCGATAAGACTTGAAGCTTACGCATCTAACAATATTACTAGTGGAATTTTTCATGGATGGGCAGCTTGTTTCAGTGGTTCAACTGGAGAAACTACTGTTTCATATACCTGAGGTGTGCTGGATTGGAAAAGTATTCACAAGTCAGAAGTACAGAGGTATGGGTTTCGCCGCTTCATCAGTCTTAAAGGCCATATACGCAAAGATCGGGTTTAAAAAGTACAAGGATAGATGTTGGCTGAATCTAAACACGGAGATAATTCCATGATTGTTTCACTTGAAAGTGTAAGCTATTAAGTGTTTATAGAGCCTTGTCTCGGGTCGTTTTAATCTGAATAGAATTAAAAAACATCGTCTTCTACTAAATTATTCTAAAGATTCTCTTAATCCATAATATTGTTTTTAAAACAGTTTTTCTTAAATCAGATAGTTCTTTCAACCTATCTTTATTCAGAAATAGAAGTATAAGTGTCAGGCCTATAGTCGATAGTAATGAATATGTAAAAATTGATGTAAAATCTTCTTTAGTGGTGGATGCGTATGAGGCTACGGCTGATATAACTGCCGAAGTAGAAATTACCATCAAAACTGCCCCTTCAAAAATCTTTTTTAATCGTCCAGGTTTCACCGAGATCCCTTCGATGTTTAACCTCCCGTTAACACTACTTAGAGTTTAAATAAAACTTTAAAGTTTTCATCTACATAATGGCATTATCTGATTCCTTGAAAGGCGTCGACTACTGAAGCTATTCTTGCAAATTTTTAAATGTTTAATATTTCTAAATAGTACAACCAGATTACTATGGGTAAAAAAGTTGGTATTGGAGTAATTGGAAGCGGTTTCGTAGCAGATATTCATGCTAGTGCATTTAGAAGATGTAGTGATTGTGAAATAGTGGCTACTGCTTCTCCAACTCTTAACCATGTTAAAGCGTTTGCATTAAAACATGGGATTAAACAGTATTCTACAGATTACCGTGACCTGCTTAAACTAGATGCGATTGAAGTTGTAAGCGTTGGAGTACCAAATCATCTGCACGCTAAGATTTGTATAGAGGCTGCTGAAGCTGGGAAACACGTCATCATGGAGAAACCATTCGCTATGAACCTTAGGGAAGCTGATCAGATGATTTCAGCCTGTAGAAGGTATGGTGTTAAACTCATGTATGCCTAAGAGCTCTGTTTTGCCCCCAAG
>JAWCKO010000002.1:27179-30568 GCA_038851915.1 Bathyarchaeia archaeon | reverse complement strand
AGCTATGAGTGGGCTTAAAACATCTCCATCGTCGGCTGGTGTTATCTCAACGTCTCCAGATGAGCTATCTATGTTAAGTCTTACGTGACATTTATCCTCTATAGCACGTTTAACCTCACCCTTAGCGCCTATCAAAACACCGACCCTACTAATTGGAATCCTCACTCTGAAAACACTCATAGTCCTTAACACTCCTCATCTAAAAGATAAAACTTAAAGCTTTATACCTTTACCTCCTATTCCATGTAGGACTCAACATTCAAATTCAAGTGGTCCCTTATAACATAACCATAGTAGTGATGCGACGGGGTTTTTCAAATCAAAGAGTTTTGAAAAGCCATTATAGAAACGTTGGTGTAAGCTAACCTTATTAGGAGAATGATCTCACTTAATTTTAGGAATGGCTGAGAAACCTCTTAGACTACGGGAGGTCTTAGAAGTCGTATATTCAACAGAAAGGTGGGAAATTCTTAAAAAGCTTAGGGTAGAGGCTTTTAAACTGCTTGAAGCCTTAGAAGGCTTCAATATCGGAGGGTTTATTCACGGAAGTGTAGCTAGAGGAGATGTCGATGAACATAGCGACGTTGACGCTGTGATCCTCCAACCTATTCCAAGCCACGTTGTAGAAACATGTCTGCTTATGAAAGGCTTCAATATTTTCAGTAGAGTTTTAACACAGGCAACTCCAAGCAATACTCCTAAAGCCCACCTATATCTAGACCCTCGAGAGAAGACATCTGTAACCTTTCCACTTCTAAACTTTAGGACTAGGGAGCTTGAATTTTACAAATTCGGCGGTATTGTAGGGATTGAAGAGTTAAGGGAAAAACTGAGAGCACCTGGATGTACTAAAAGGCTTACTTTTATCAAACCCACGGCTAATGGACACCTCGAATACCCGATTGAAGGTTTTGAATCTGAAGTAGCGAGAGAGCTCGGCATAGGGGTAGACGTAGTAAAAGAACGCGTAAGGGTCTTAAAAAAGAGAAATGAATACGGTAGAACAGGCCTATTTGTTAAGAGGCTTTTAACAGAAGGGGAGAATTTTGAAAGCATTTTGGAAGAGATAGTCTCTAAAAACCCTCCTGCTAGGAGGAGGCTGAGGTTTTGAGTCTAGACGTATACACGCGTGTTGGAGTATACTTAGCACTCATCTCACTATTCTGGCTTGCAGTTTACATAATCGCTAAAACCTTAAAGCTGGATAGGAAGAACCTATATGTTAAACCTTTCATAGCCATATATAGGACTACTAAATTCAACAAACTCCTTGAAGACATATCAAATAAGTATAAAGAACCTTGGAGATTCTATTCAACACTCAGCATCTTCTCAGCATTTGGATTGCTACTATTCTCAATTTATATACTCACGGGGAATGTATTCAAATTGCTCGTAAGGTCTGAGGAGGCTATAGGACTAATACCCATACTACCAGGTATAACTATAGGATTTGAACCTCTACTCTACATTCTACCAGCCATCCTCATAGGTCTTACCACCCATGAAATAATGCATGGAGTCATAGCTAAGCTTGAAAACATACCTATTGAATCCTCAGGAATCCTTGCGGCTTTCCTCATATTTGGAGGGTTTGTTGAACCGAATGAAGAAGCCTTCAGGAAATCAGAATCCATATCTAAGCTTAGAATACTATCGTCTGGACCTTCGGCAAACCTCACAGTAGCATTTATAACACTTATACTTTTAAACGTGCTCTTCCAACAGCCCCAAGGCCTTTTAGTCTACAGCGTTAGCCCAGATAGTCCATTATATAAGTTGGGCTTAGACAGTTGGAGCATAGTCAGCGAGATAAACGGTGTTAAATTAGGATTGACCAAACCTTCAATACCTTTTATAACACCCTTTCAGAATCCGCTTAAAGAGCTTAACAGATTAAACATAACAGATAACGTGATTGTTAAAACCGATAGAGGCGTTTTCAATATTTCTCTAGGCGAATTCAACAGGAGTTTAAACGTGAGATTCTACGTATATCCTTATAGTCCATCAATCTTCGGAGATCTAATACCTAGACCTATAACGTTTACAGGCTATCTAATCCTAATGTACATGTGCAACATAAACGTCGCATTTGCAATATTCAACATGTTACCTGTATATCCCTTAGACGGTTATGGATTTGCAGACGTATTCTTATCTAAGATAAAAAACCATACAGCGCGTAAAACCGCAACAGTATGCTTAAACGCGTTTGCGCTCAGCATTCTAATATTGAACATGGGTTTGACATTTCTAAGGTTTAGAATTTTAAGTTGAAATGGAGTGGTGAACGCTATTGCTTGAATGTCAGAAGTGCGGCGAAGAAGCAGTCTATAGAAGAATATACTCCGGCGAAGTCCTATGCCGTAGACACTTAATATACTCCGGCGAAGTCCTATGCCGTAGACACTTCTTAAAATCCATAGATGATAGAGTACGTCTCGCGATAAAACGCTTTAGAATGTTTAATCCAGACGATAGAATAGGATTGGCCCTTTCAGGTGGAAAAGACAGTTTAACGTTACTATACATTCTATCTAAAATAGAGAAAGCTTTTCCAGAATCCAAACTCATAGCAATCACGGTAGATGAAGGCATAAAAGGCTATAGAAGAGCAGCCTTAAGATTAGCATCTGAAGCATGTGAAAAACTTGAAATTCCACACCACATCTACAGTTTTAAAAAGCTCTTCGGTTTAACACTTGATGAACTCGTTAGAATAGCATCTGAGAGAAAGCTTAAACCTAGACCATGTATTTACTGCGGTATTTTACGACGGAAAGCATTGAATATAGCCTCTGAAGATCTCAAACTTAGCAAAATAGCCACAGCCCACAACCTTGACGACGTTATTCAAACATACATTCTGAACCTAGCCCATGGAGACATTTACAGGTTTATAGCTTCGGGCCCGGTGACGGAAAGCAGGTTTACGGAAATTCCTACGCGAGTTAAACCAATGGTTCTAATACCTGAAAAAGAAGTGTCTCTTTATGCCACACTCATGGGCTTTAAATTTCAACCTACACAATGCCCCTACACTGGTTCATCTCTCAGATCCGACGTTAGAGTTTTAATCAACAAGTTAGAGAATAAACATCCAGGCATAATGTTTACTCTTCTAAAGAGCTTTGAAGAAATAGCCAACAGTCTCAAACAGAGTGCAGAATTCCCACAGATTAGAAAATGCGGTGTCTGCGGAAGCCCAGCTACAGGGGACCTATGTAAAGCCTGCGAACTATTGGCGAAGCTCAAAGTTTAAACCTCATTCTTATGAAGCCTGAAGGCCGCGGCCAACGCACCGTAAAGCCCTATATCATCACCCAAGGGTGTTACAGCTATCTCTGCTTCTCTGTTGACTGTATACTCGTTGAAGTGTTGCTTTA
>JAWCKO010000002.1:0-27167 GCA_038851915.1 Bathyarchaeia archaeon | reverse complement strand
CCCTGAAGCCACACCCATAGCGTTTAAAACACCGATACTTTCTACCATCTCCATACAAAGTTTGTCATCCATTTTGGCCCCATCATAAACCGATTTAGCGGTTACACCATTTAAACTACCATTTGAAGCCTTCCATAAGTAGCTACTCTTAAAGTCTTCAAATTTGTTTTTAGCTTCAATTATAAGCTTTACAAAGTTTGGTATGTTACGTCCAGAACAATAAGCCTCCCAATGTCCACGCTTACCGCATCCACAGACAAGCCTCCTCTCACAATCTACAACAATGTGGCCTATTTCATGAGCATTCCCATCTTTACCTAGAAGTAGACGACGATCTACGTAAACGCCAGCTCCTATCCCCGTACTTATAGTTATAAACACGACGTTATCCACGCTTCTCCCTAAACCGTAAAACTTCTCCCCTATAACAGATATTACACAGTCGTTGTAAACCTCTACTGGAACCTTGAAAGCATCCTCTAAAGGTTTTCTAACAGGTATAAACTCATAAGGTGCATTAGCTGGTCTCACAATTCCGCCTCTCATAGGATCCTGAGGACCGAAAGCACCAACACCTATACCGACCATATCCCCAGCGTCAAGTCCAGCTTCATCTTGAAGCCTCCGCACCATCGATACTATCTGGAGACTGATAGCTTCAGCACCTTCGAATAGATTCGTACGTGCCGAAACTCTAGCTATAAACTCACCCTTCGCAGTACCGGTAGCAACCCTCGTGTTTGTTGCACCTAAATCTACAGCTATACCATACTCCATAGACAATCAGAAAAATACTTTAACAAACCTTGTTAAAACATTTTCCAATAGACTTAACAACCTTAGTTTAATAGAGTAGACCTTCCTTAACGTTCACCCTCCTAAACAATGTAATAGCGTCTTTAACAACTCTAGACATAGTCCTAACTTCATCGTTAGTTATGTAGTTGGGGAAAACGTTCTTCTTAACAAGCTCGACGAGTTCTTTAGGCTTAGGCATTGAAGCTACGTAGAAGCCCCCACCAGTTATACTTGCAATTGTCCTAAGAAGTTCAACACCAGACCTATCCAACCCATAGTGAGACGATTCTCCAACAGGAGCTATAGCGATTACAGGTACACGCATCATAGCTAGGCTTTTAGCAACAGATATAGAATCTTCGTAGGCCCTCCTCAAACTGTCTAAGTAGAATGGGCTTACAAAAGTTGTACTTAAGGGGACGTTCGCCGCTCCATCACTTACGAGGACTACAATGGGGAGGACATTCCTATTCCTCCTCTTCTCAGCTTTTATAAGCTCGAGAGAGCATTGAAGGCCTCTGGCAAGTGGAGTATATCCACTCGCTTTTAAACGTCGAATTTTTCTAGCGACAACCAAGAGGTTTCTAGTCGGGTGGGAAATAACCTTAGCATTAAACCCTTGAAACGCTATAACGCCAACTTTGTCACGTTTAGTGTAGGCCTCTCTATGAAGCCCAAGTATAACCTTCGATACGATGGGCAGGTAGTCAGCCATAGAATCGCTCAAGTCTAAGAGGAAAACCACCGTCAAAACGGATCTTGAGGATAGGAGTTTAACTTTCAAGTCTTCAGACTTAACGTTTATGGTTAACTGATCTGTTTGCCCGATAGATACGTGCCTATTCGCTACAGCTGTTTGGATGGTAGGAATCAAAGCTAAGTTCGCAGAGGAGTTCGGTTTATAGCTTTCATAGCCAGCATATCTACCTATCGTGGCGTATGTCAAAGTTTGAGCCCTCCTACCTGAAAGGTAGAACGTCCTCCTTCTAGCATGCTTTGTGGGGGTTGACGGTAATGCTAAGGCTTTAATCTCTCCGACACTTTCGTATGTACTCTCTCTGAAAACCCCTCTACCCATAGACTTTTCTCCTAGAACTGTGATAAGACCCTCCGTATTACTCTTCAAATCTTCAGATCGAAAACCTTCAGGAAGCTTCGTCTTTACCTTTACTCCGTTTTTAGGCGGAGACTTAGTCAGATGAAAAAACCTGCTGATGCCTCTTCTCCCAGATCCTTTACCGCTACTGAAAACTCCAAGTACACCTAGAAATCGACTAATATTCTTTCTTTCAGACCCGCCTATTTTATCATGTGCCTCACTTTTTTCCAAACCGCGAGGGTGTAGACGATTCGTCTCCCCCACTACTCCGCCACTAGAAGGCTTAGATTCTTCCAAACCACCACTCTTAAGCTTAGGGCTTAAATCAGACAAACTATCCTTTACTCCAGACTCCTGAGTACCAGTAATTTGAGAAATTTCCCTTACTATTTCCCAAGAGAGGGAAGTGTATAATTGCTCAAAAGTCTTGAGTATTTCATCGCGGGAAGCTGGTTCTCTAAATCCACCGCTACGTGTCCTATGCATCAACGCTAGAACAGCTGCTCTTCTGACATGGGAAGCTTCAACTATCGGTTTATTCTCAAAAGCAGCTAAGGTTTTCGCGGCTTTAAGGATAACTATGTCGGGTCTATGTCCATCAACATCCAATGTTATGCAAAGTCTCACCACAAGTCTAACTATGGAGTCCGGTATTAAAACCTTCGAAAGGGTACTCCGTGCTTCAGTTATTCTCCTTCTAAGCTCCTCCTGCATACGCTCGTACTTCACTCTAAACCCTTCGGGGTCAGCTTCAAACTCTAGATTCCTCTTAACTATTTCAGCCCTCAACTCCTCATTTCTAACAGACGTGGATACAGCTGATAGTGGAAACCTATCTAAAAGCTGCGGTCGAAGCTCCCCCTCCTCAGGATTCATCGTACCAACCAGTAGGAACCTCGAAGGATGTGTCACGGATATAGTTTCCCTCTCAACTATGTTCCATCCTGAAGCCGCCGCATCTAAAATATCATCTACTATATGATCTGGGAGGAGGTTTACCTCATCTATGTATACGATGTTTCTATTAGCTTCGGCTAGCAAGCCCGGTTGGAAAACCCTAACACCATCTCGAAGCGTCTTCTCTATGTCTAAAGTCCCAATAAGCCTATCCTCGGTTACACCTAGAGGGATCGTTACAACCCTCATCTTCCTAAAGGCGAATTTGATACGGCCTTCCCTCCACTTTTTAAAACATTCTTCACACATTTCAGCTGGATTATCCGGATCACAGTTGAAAACACAACCATCTACAACCTTTATCTCCGGGAGTAGATCAGCTAAAGCCCGCACTATAGTACTCTTACCTGAACCTTTCTCACCTCTTATTAAGACACCACCTATCTGAGGGTTTATAGCGTTAAGTATGAGAGAAAGCTTTAAATCTTCCTGATCGACGAAAGCGGTGAACGGGAAGACAACACGCTTATCTTTAAGCGTTAATGAAGACATTTTCTTCTAAAAATTTTAAGGGAAAATCTGACTATTAAATCTATGTCAAAAATAAAAAAAGGTCATATTACAGTCGTTTAATTAAATGTTGAGTGTTTTAGCTACTTTTTTAGCTATTTCAACAACTCTACTTCTGAAACTATTGTATGCTTCAGTGAAACCTGTCATTGTTTTCACAGTAGAACCGAAGAAACCCCACTCATCATATGGTAGTCCCCTATTCCCCATATCTTTAACTTCTACACCAACTTTTACCAATAATTCCGACAAATCCGGCGTCAATTCATAGGCTTTTAAAAAATCACTCAGTTGATTAAGAATTTCGATGATTTTAGAATCATATTTCATCATTATAGCATTATCGTAGTTTGAAATTTCAAAATTTAAACTCTTAGATTCATTTAAAACATTGAGTTGATGATCTGGAAACTCAGTATTCGTCATATTCCACCTAGCCAGCGTAAGGAAAGTATCCATGGGTTTTCTCTTGGAAGCTGGCAACACATCTATATCGTTTAAGACGTTTTCAGCCTCTTCTCTAGCTAAACCATACTCGGAAATCAAGTAGTTGATCCACTTAACCTTGTTTTCAGAGCTGAAGAAGATCCACCAAACCCTTTGAGCTACAAGAGTCCCAGCGAGCCCTATAGCCTTCTCCCAATCCGCCAAATAGTTCAACGCGTCATCCCTAGAATTGAACAGCTTCGCTTCAACTAAAAGGCTAGCTAAGTGTTCATTGGCCAAAGTTTTTAAGTACTGACTGAACGACGCTAAAATGACTTTCTCTTCTAAATTTTTAGCCGTGTAATTATACCCCCATCCAGTAGCCCCAGTCCAAGCTTCAGTTTTACTAGCCACTGGTACACCAAGCTTCTTACAGAATTCTATTAGTTTAGCCTCTGGGTCTTCGAACTTCTTTAAAGCCTCCATTAAAAATTCAGCAGCTTTAACCTCTCTAAGATGCCCTTCAAGCCTACCGCCCATGTTTGTTTCATAGACCTTAGTTGGTTTAATACCCATTTTAACAGCCTTAGCCATTCCACGCATCTTAGCGAGTATTAGTGAAGCTTCCTGGGAGACTGTGAATGTTATAGTATTATTCGTACCTATTCCGAGACTCTCAAGAATACTGGTTATATCGACAGCTGCCGGACTGCTTCCAGCAACCTTAAACACGATATTCGGTCTACCTCTTTCAACGTCTCTCGACCAACCCCATAGGAGATACTCATCATATCTCATAAAGTACTCTTGAGTCGCCTTATATATTTTTAAAGCGTCTTCAAGGCTTCTCTTAACGTCATCGGCCACGTTTGGATTCAACTGGTAGCTTATCATCCCATCTGAAAAACCCTTCAGGTAGAAAACCGGTCTGAAAACCTCCATGTTAGGCCAAAGTGCCAACATCGTAGCCAGCATAGTGAGTTCATCCTGACGATCATCCATATTCTTCAAATACTCCGGGTTTCTCCTAAGGTAGTCTTCGAATTTACTCCATAAGTTTGGATCATCTCTGTAGGCTATAGCAGCCAAAACGGGGTTTGTTGAAACCTGAACATAACCCAATCTTCTAAGCCATCTAAGCCCTAAAGCATAATCGTTTCCAAACCTACACATGCCTTTTTTAGACATAACGTAGTATACATTGCTTTGAATTTCCTCTTTTAAAGCGTCTAGAAAGCTCAAAGTAATGCCATGGTCTTCAAGCTTTTTTTCAACATTCTCGCCCATAAAAGCCACCATACTTTTTACGCCTCTAGGATCCCCCCGCATAACCTTCTTCATATCTTCAATCTTCATTCTGACAACCGCTTTAGCCACTTCAGCATTCCCACATTCTTCACATTCAACGGATTCCCAGACGGATAACGTGTTCCTTATGATCTTCAACGTAACTTCAAAGTCCCTATTGGTGAAGCCGATCCACTCCTTCTCCAAACCAAATAGGTTTATCGCTATCTCAAGGAGGACATCATACGCCCGTCCCCTTTGGACAACAATATCTTCCTTCTTCTTTTCAACCCAAACAGGCTCCATAAATACTAAGTTTAACTGTCTAACTATGGAGCCGACAATATCAGCCAATCTACCGATTAGATCTGGATTTAACAGACTATCAGCAGCCAGCTGAGGATAACCCATCATTGCGGTTTTAACGACGTGGTCAGCATAGTCTAAGCTTCTACAGGGATGCTGTAATCCCTCAGGCTTAGCTAAAGATAAAACTTCATACGTATCCAAAGTTTCCACAATTACTTAATAGTAAAGAAAACACGTAAAAACTTTAAGGAGAATATTTTATATCCTCCCACGCTAGATTTTAAATGGCATGGATCTAATAAGAGTTGGATTTATAGGAGCGGGAAGTATGGCTAACAGTGTCCATTACCCATCGCTGACCAGCTTTAAAGACGTTAAAATAGTTGCTATATGCGATCTAGATGAGACAAAGCTTAATAAAACCGCTGACCGCTATGGTGTTGAGCACCGGTTTACAGACTATAGGTTTATGCTTGAAAAAGTACCTTTAGACGCAGTTTACGCAATCATGGCTCCAGTACCGACCGACCACTACGTAAATGCTGAGCCTTTAACCAGCATCGTTATAAACTGTCTTAAACGCGGATTACATGTTTTCATAGAGAAACCTCCTGGAGTATCCCTCGAAGAGGCTAAGAAAATGGCTGATACCGCTGAGAAATACGGCTGTAAGACAATGGTTGGCTTCAACAGGAGATTTATACCTGTCTTCAGAGAAGCTAAGCGTATGGTTGAAGAAAACGGTCCCATAACACACTGTACAGCAGTATTCCATAAAAATATGATAGGCCAACCAGAACCCTGGGGTCGTGTAAGCCATCTGGTGGCTGACGTAATACATGCCGTTGACGCTTTAAGGTTTATGGGTGGAGATGTGGAGGAAGTCACGGCTTACGTTTATAGTTTCTACGCAGACTACATGAACAGTTTCAATGCCCTTATAAGGTTTAAGAATGGATGTATAGGCCACTTATGCTCCAATTACTCCTCAGGTGGGCGCATACATTACTTTGAAATGCATTCTAAAGCCTTATACGCATTCGTCAACTTACCTTTTGAACCTGAGAAACAAGAAGCATTGATACTTAAAAATGGGAAATCGTACGGCGAAGCGGAGGTTTTGAGAAACCTAGAACTAGTGGGAGGGTGTAGAGACTTCCACGTAGTCTACGGCTATCTTCAAGAAAATAGGCACTTCATAGATTGTATTAGAAACGATTCAGTACCCGAAACAAACTTTAAAGATGCCGTTGAAACTATGAAGCTCGTAGAGCGTATAAAATCTTCAGAGTAGGGGGAGATTTTATGGAGATAGTAGTCTTCGCTAAGATGTTTCAGAAGCTTCCATTACTAGAGTTCGCCAACATTATGGCGGGCATCGGTTTTGAAGGCGTAGATTTAACCGTTAGGCCTGGAGGTTATATAACTCCTGGAGAAGTTGGCGAAAAGCTTCCAGAAGCCATCGACCTACTGAAATCTAAAGGCTTGTCTGTTCCAATGATAACTACATCAATAGTAGATGCGAATGAACCGTATGCTGAGGAGACTTTTAAAACGGCGTCAGAATGCGGTATAAGGTACTTGAAACTAGGATATTGGCTTTACGAAGGTTTTGGAAAATTGAAGACTCAAATAGAGGCTGCCCGTAAAAGTTTAAGAGATATTGAGAAATTCAGTCGAAAATACAACATTACAGCAGCCATACATACACATTCAGGAATGTTTTTAACAGCTGAGCCGGCTGTTGTTCTGGAAATCCTTAGAGACTTCGATCCTGACTTCGTAGGGGCTTATGTAGACCCAGGCCATATGGTTGTTGAGGGTGGATTAGCTGGGTGGATTATGGGCATGGACATGTTAAACGATAAAATACGTATAGTTGCAGTGAAAGATTTCGCCTGGGTTAAGAAGGACAATTCTTGGAGGGCTGAAGTGGTCCCGTTGGGTGAGGGATTGGTTCCGTGGAGAAGGGTATTTGAAATACTTAAAAATATGGATTTTAAAGGTCCCATATCGATACATTGCGAATATGATGGAATATCTCTTGGAGAGTTGATAGAACGCGCCAGGAAGGATTTAAACTATGTGAGAGGCATTCTAAACTCTATCTGATAGTTAAATTTCACCGACAGATTCATCTTCATCCAATGCAAGCCTCATGACATATGGTTCTGGTGGCATCAGGTTTAGAAACTGTTCAGCAGCCCGTTTAGGATCTTCACTTCCAACTATGTATCTTCCAACAACTACTATATCCGCTCCGTTTTTCAAGGCATCAATAGCGGAAGTAGGCGTTATCCCCCCTGCAACAGCTATGAGAACTTTAAAACGATTTTTAATCTCAGACAGTTCGCTCCATCTAAATTGGATCTGTTTACCGGACTCCACTGTTTCTCTTTCAACGTCAGCACTCATATGTAAGAGCACTATGTCAGGCTTATACTCTAGTGTTTCGATTTTAGCTATTGGGTTTGAAACTTCTACCGTATCTAAGATTGAGTAGACCCCCTGTTTTCGTGCTTCAAGTATAGCTTTATCTATCGTAATCTTTGACGCCGCAGCAAGTATGCAGACCGCATCAGCAGTGGCGTCAGTGGCTTCTTTAACTTCAACTCTACCAACATCCATAGTTTTTAAATCTGCAACTATAAACGCGTCTCTCCAAATTTCCCTTATTTTCTCGATTACTCCAACACCATGGGCTTTTATGAGGGGTGTACCAGCCTCAATAATCACTCTTTCAGTTTTAGGCAACTGTTTAACTATCTCTAAAACCTTTTCAAGATTTGTCAAATCTAATGCGACCTGTAAATACGGTGGGCTCCATAGTCTTTTAACTCTAAAGCCCATGGTCGGATGAACTGCCCTATCCTTCTCTTTGAGGACCTTTCCGATGCTTGGATATTCTTTTAAGGCCCTTCTCACAGCAAGCTTTACGGCAGAATAGTTGAACTGGTAGATCCTCCTGTAGTCTTTAGCCTTAGGATGTACGAAGACTGAGACTATTACAACCCAATCTTCACATTTATCTCTTGGAATAATTCCTTCTTCAACGGCATCGGCTATAGCTTTAGCAACAGCCGCTTGAGCTGGACCGAAAACCTTCTCAGAGTCCTCCATACTTTTAACGGTGATCTTGGGCACTATCAGAGTACTGGGCTTAACCAGTAGATTGGGTCTCAGTACGGCGAGCATAGCCGTGTGCCCCGCGGAAGGATTGGATAAAGCGTTTACAAATGCTAAACCAGCCGCTCCATTCTTCTCTCCAACTACTATGTCGACGTGGGCAACTTCATAGCCTGAACCTATCAAGGCCTCTCCTACGTAGAAGCCTTCTCCCAATCTCTTCACATTCTAACATAATTGTTGGAATAATTAAAGCTTTTGAAGAGAACCGTTTAAAATGGTCGATGAATGAACGTTGGCTGGAGATATATTCATAGAAATATTACCTGAGAAACACCATCTCAAAGAACACACATAACTACATGGTTTAAACCGGTGAAATGTTTATTAATGTTTTTGTCTACTCTATACTTGCGATTCCATATGTCTATGGAGATGCTTATACCCGGTGCTACAACCGTTGGTCTAGTTTTTAAAGACGGAGTTATCCTTGCCTCTGAAAAACGCTACACGTACGGCCGTTACGTTTTAAGTAAAGCCGTTAAGAAGGTCTTCAAAGTGTCCGATAGAATTGGTGTAGCATGTGCAGGACTAGTTTCAGATATGCAATCTGTAGTTCAGCTTATAATGGCTAATATGAAGCTTCATGAGTTGGATACCAGTAGACCATGTACCGTTAGAGCTCTTGCGAAACTCACATCTCAAATTCTATTCTACAGGAGGCTTTTTCCACTTTTAACACAGACTCTAGTCGCTGGTGTAGATGAAGAAGGGGCAAGTCTCTACATTTTAGACCCGCTAGGCTCAGTAATAAAAGATGAGTATGCAGTCGTTGGGTCTGGAGCTGAGATATCTTTAGGTGTTTTAGAGGCTGAGTATAGACCAGATATGTTACTTGATGATTCTAAAAACCTAGTTGTTAAAAGCATGCGAGCGGCTATGGCTAGAGATGCTACAAGTGGAGACGGTATAGATGTGCTCATCATAACCAGTGAAAAGTCTTGGGAGGAATCGCTATTAGTAAAACCTTAAAAATTTTTATCTTTTAATAGCATTTTAAACAAGCGTGGTTGTACTAGGTTTAGATTTAGCTGGTGTCGAAAACAGGCCGACCGGTTTCTGCATACTACAGGATGATCTAGCGGCTGAAACTGGACACATATATACAGAGGAAGAAATAATGAGGCTTATTTTAACATATAAGCCCTCTGTAACTGCAATAGACGCACCATTGTTTCTTCCAAAAGACCGTTCCTCGTTGGAAGATCGGAGTGGCCCACACTTGAGAAAATGCGATAGGATCCTTTTGAATAGTGGTATAAGGTTTTTCCCGATAACATTAGGCCCTATGAGGAAGCTTACATCTAGGGGAATGTCTCTTAAGAATAGGCTTAACGCCGTTGGCTTAGAAGCTATTGAAGTTTATCCTGGTGGAGCACAAGATGTTCTCGGAATATCGAGGGGTAAATCCAACTTAGAGGGGTTGAAAAACGGCCTTATTAGACTTGGTTTGAAGGGATTAAAGGATGATTTATCTATACATGAGCTTGATGCAGCTACCGCGGCCTACGTAGGCTATCTCTACAGAATAGGTAAGTATTTAGCCCTCGGCGATCCGTCTGAAGGATACATCATTATGCCTAAATCTGAAAAATTCAAACTCCACTGAGGAGAATAGTTAAGTTGTAAGAATTCTTAGATTTATTTGAATCTATGTCTATAACTACCCCTTTAAAGAGGAGGTTTAAGTTATCCATAGCTCTGCCAGCATCAATCATCAGTGAAACTAGAAACCTAAGAGATAAGACTATTAAAGCCGGGTTTATAGGTAGAGCTTTAGCAGTATTCAGGGTTGAAGAAGTCATAATTTACAGAGACCTCTACGGTTTAAAGGATCAGGAAAGAGACGCATCGCTTGTATCATCCCTACTGTCGTATATGGAGACACCTCAGTATTTACGCGTTAAAATCTTCCCGATGGAGAAGGATCTACTATATGCTGGACTACTTCCACCTTTAAGAACACCGCACCACCCTACCGTTGCAAAGGCAGAAGAAGTTGTAGATGGTGAGTTTAGAGAAGGCTTAGTAGTATCCTATGATGGATCTTCAAGCTTCGTAGATGTTGGATTGGATAAACTGGTTAAGATTCCCAATAGGGTTAAACTGGGTTCAAGAGTTACGGTTAAAGTCTTTAAGAGAGCGGATGAACTGACTGGCGAATTAACTTCTAAAAGGGACGCCCAAGTCTACTGGGGATATAGAGTTTTAAACATCCATCGTTCCCTTGGAGGAATTCTCAAAATGTATAAAAGTGCTTTTAAAATTGCTACTTCAAAGTATGGACTGCCTATAACAGAGATCTATGAAGATTTGAATATACGTCTTGCAAATAGTACGAACATCTTAGTCTTATTCGGCTCTCCTAGAGAGGGACTGGCGGAGATAATGCTTAAAGAAGGTTTAAATCTTCAGGAGCATGTGGATTTAACTGTAAACTTCATTCCGCATCAAGGCTCTTTAACCGTTAGAACAGAAGAAGCTCTCTACGCAGTCTTAGCGATATTAAATTTTCTAGCTCCTTAAAAATGTTTTAATTCATCGATGTTTTCTCTGACTTTTTCAAAAGACGCTACTATATCATCCATGTCTTCTCTCGAACCCAATAAGACGTATTGGGGGAGCCATACACCCTCAATATAGCAGGCTTTTTCAGCTTTGGGTAGACGAATCTTTGAGTAGTCTAGGCTTTTCCCGTAGAATGGACATGAGAGAGGACATTTAACGTAGTAGTTTAGGTAAGGTTCCTTATAGAGAGGCCTACTGTAGCCTGGGCTTAAAGGTATGCCTTCAGCCCTCAAAACTTCTGTGAACCTTGCCTTAGGTAAACCGTTGAATGCTTCAGGGTCATATCTTAAAATGTACAGGTGATATGCATTCCTAGTAACTCTCTCATCCATCCTCATGATTTTTAAACCATCGATTTTTGAAAGCTTACCATCTAGGTAGGAGGCATTCTCCATCCTAAGCTTAACATGTTCATCATACCTGGAAAGTTGCACAAGCAATATGGCTGCTTGAAACTCCGTCATCCTATAGTTTCCACCAGGTAGATAATGTTCATACCATTCTCCACTGGGCAACCTACCGCAGTTATGGAGACTCCAGGCTTTAACGTATAGATCTCTATCGTTTGTAACGATCATGCCTCCCTCACCACTAGTTACATTCTTACTAGATTGGAAGCTGAATGCCCCTAAATCCCCTATAGAGCCAACCCTTCTGTTACGCCACTCAGACCCCCATGCTTGACAAGCATCCTCAATAATTCTAAGATCGTATTTTCTAGCTACACGGGTTAAATCATCCATATTAGCCGGCCTCCCGCCGATGTGGACCGGTATTATGGCTTTAGTCCGCTCAGAAATCCGTTCCTCAACGCTATTTGGATCCAGTGTGTAAGTATCAAGCTCAATATCTGCGAAGATAGGTATCGCATTAACGTCTAAAACGGCTGTAACTGTTGCCATGAAAGTGTAAGGTGGCACTACAACTTCATCTCCACATCCAATTTCACATGCTTTAAGAGAAATCACTAGTGCAGCTGTTCCATTTGTAACGGCTATACCATACTTAGCATGCTGATACTCAGCAAAAGCCTTTTCAAACTTAGGCTTCTTCAATCCCCCTATACCCCAAACCCCACTCTCGAGAACTTCTTTCAAAGCCTCGTACTCTCTTTCATCGAAAACAGGCCACCTTGGGAATGGTTTTCTCCTAATTGGTTCTCCACCGTTAATGGCAAGTTTACCCATACATACACCTAAAACGTGTTTTCTTCAAATAAGTATTTAACTGTCTCCTACTATATTGAAGATAGTAACGATTAAATATGTTAAACAATCTTCAGTAGATTTGAAGACATGATCCTAGAGGTTAAGGATTTAAATGTTGAAGTCTCCGGTAGACTTGTCTTAAAAGATGTAAATCTATCTATAGGTTTTGGTGAAACCGTATTCCTACTCGGGCCGAACGGTTCAGGTAAAACCTCCTTCATCCAGTCTATCCTTGGAAACCCAATCTATAAAGTCTTGAAAGGTAGCATTGTATCACAGGGTTTCGAGATAACTATACTTAAACCGGAGGAGAGAGCTAAGATCGGTATTGCTGCATCGTTCCAGTTACCTCCTAAGATAAAGGGTCTTAAAGCTGGTAGGCTTTTGGAGGATGTTTCTAAGAGGTTTAACGTTCATAGAAGTTACGTGGAGAGTCTTGTTTCAATTCTTA
This sequence comes from Bathyarchaeia archaeon, assembly GCA_038851915.1. Lineage (GTDB taxonomy): Archaea > Thermoproteota > CALKCG01 > B24 > B24 > DTBU01. The sequence goes on along the minus strand of JAWCKO010000002.1, from coordinate 14,368 downwards.
AACTTGAAGAGTTCTTGGATAGGGAGCTCTACGTAGGTTTTAGTGGAGGAGAAGCGAAGAGGTTTGAAATTCTATTAGCGCTTCTTCAAAGGCCTAAACTCCTCCTCCTAGATGAGCCAGACTCTGGAGTGGATATTGAAAATTTAGCTGTGATAGGTAAGACTTTAGATGAATTCCTCCATGAAGACGACGATCTTCTAAGTACAAAAAGATCCATACTGATAGTAACTCACACTGGTGCTTTAGCTAAATACGTTAACCCGTCGCGAGCATATATCATGTTGAACGGTGAAATCGTTTGCTATGGGAAGGGTGAAGACGTTATTAAAAGGGTTTTTAGAGATGGATTTGAAAAGTGTAAATCATGCTATGAGAAGTCTAGAGGGGGATAAACTGTCTAATGCCGAGTGAAACGTTAAAAAGGAGGGCAGAAGAAGCTTTAACTAAGAAGTCTGTCTACGGCATAGACCTAGATGTATCTGAGTACGCGCCAAAGCATGCGAATTTAAAAGGTGGATGTTTTGAAGCATTAGATGATGAACTTGGTAGTAGTATGGAATCCGTGGGTTTAAGTGTAGATGAGAATAATGTGCTAGGAAGTTATATTCAAATCGATCAGACAGCCGTCTACAGTCAAAGCCGTAGAAGCGGGTTAACAATTTTAAACCTTAAAGAGGCGGTCAAACAATTAGACTTCTTAAGAGATTTTTATTGGAGACTTATCCCAGTAGACTTGGATAAGTTTACAGCTTTAGCAACCCTTTATGAGGAAAGCGGTTATGTAATAGTCGCAGAAAAAGGGTTTAAATCTGATAAACCGATCCAGGCATGTCTATTGGTTAAAAGCCCTAGAAGCCTTCAAACTCCACATAATATAGTAATTGCTGGGGAGGAGACGAATCTACATGTGATTACTGGATGTATTTCCGCTCCTGAAAGCTTTGGCCTTCACGTTGGAATTTCAGAGTTTTACGTAAGAAGGAATGCTACTGTGACATTTACCATGATACATAGTTGGAGTAGAGCTTCGCATGTTAGACCTAGAACCGCTGTTTTAGTAGAAGATGGAGGTCGTTTTATAAGTAATTACGTAGTTCTAAAGCCAGCGACTTCTATACAGACGTATCCATTTATTAGATTGGTTGGAGAAGGTTCTTCAACAATATCTACATCTGTAGTACTAGGGTCTGGAAATGCAAGTATAGACGTGGGTTCAAATGTCAGTCTGGAGTCTAAGGGGTCGAACTGTAGAATCCTATCGAGAGTTGTTGGAGGTGGATCTTCCGAAACCATGGCTAGGAGTAGAATAACGGCTAAAATCGACAATGTTAGAGGACATACGGAATGTAATGGTATAATAGTTTCAGATAACGCCTCAATAGTAGCCATTCCAGAGTTGGAGGCTAGAGCTAAAAACGTTGAACTTACACATGAAGCTGCCATAGGTAAGATATCGGAAGAAGAAATATTCTATTTGCAAACTAGAGGGTTTACTAGAGAAGAGGCTGTATCTTTAATTGTCGGAGGTTTCTTAGAATCTGGATTATCGGAGCTACCGGCTAGCATAGAGAAATACTTGAAGAGCGCTATCCAATGGGCTTTAACCGGTTTATGATTTTAGGCTAAGCTCAATCTTTTGTCTGCCTTTTAGCCCTTTTAACAGCTACATACTCGGCTAAGAAACCTCTCAGCTTTTTCTCAGGTCTCATCCATTTACGCTTACGCTCATCAAGAACATCTTCACCAACACTTAAATTGAGAGCCCTCTTAGGTATGTTTATCTCAATCCCATCCCCATTTTCAACGAAAGCAATAGGACCTCCTTCATAGGCTTCAGGCGATACATGTCCTACGCATGGCCCCCTAGTTGCTCCTGAGAAACGGCCATCTGTTACAAGGGCAATATCATCTGATAGCCCCATACCGTATATTAAAGCAGTCGGTATAAGCATTTCCTGCATACCTGGACCTCCCATTATTCCCTCATACCTTATTACTATGACCGAGCCTCTTTCTATTTTACCGTCTTCTATGGCTTTTAAAGCTTCATCCTGCCCATTAAATACTACGGCAGGCCCTATGAACACTTTCGCGTTCTCAGAAACGGCTGAAGCTTTAACAATAGCACCCTGAGGAGCAAGCGATCCTTTAAGTACTGCTATTCCGCCTTCACTTTTCAAGGGGTTACTGATAGGACTTATAACACTATGGTCTAAAACTCTGATATTGGCTAGGTTTTCTCCGAGCGTTTTAAATGTAACAGTTAAAGTGTCTAAGTGTAGTAGTGTCTTCAATTCGCTCATAAGTGCCGGAACACCTCCAGCTCCATGGAAATCCTCCATATCCATCTCTCCCCCGGAACCTATTAGATTAGCTAAATGGGGAACCCTACGGCTTATCTCATCGAATAGGTCTAGAGATATTTCTATGTCAAGTTCCTCGGCTATCGCTGGGAGGTGAAGCACTGTATTGGTGGAGCCGCCTAAAGCCATGTCCACTATTATAGCGTTTTCGAATGCTTCTAAAGACATTATCCGGGATGGTATTAAACCCTTGTGAACCAATTTAACGATCTGTTCACCGACTTTCCTAGCTAGTGAAATTCTACTCGAATAGTATGCTGGAGTGGTAGCAGTATATGGTAGAGCCATGCCCAATGCTTCAGATAAACACGCCATAGTGTTTGCCGTAAACAGTCCGTTGCAGGAGCCACATGTAGGACATGCTATCTTCTCGAGCTCTCTAAGCTCTTCTTCACTTAAACGCTTCCCCAATACTTCACCAACAGCCTCAACGACTGTTAGTATTCCAGTCTTTCTACCTCTCCATCTCCCTGAACCCATAGGCCCACCAGTTAAAACTATGCTTGGTATGTTGAGTCTAGCGGCGGCAATCAACATTCCAGGGGTTATTTTATCACAGTTTGTTAAAAGCACAAGTCCATCTAATCTATGGGACTCAACCATAATTTCAATGCTGTTAGCTATGAGTTCTCGAGATGGAAGAGAATATTTCATACCTAAGTGACCCATGGCCAACCCATCACATACGGCTATCGTATTGAATTCAAATGGAACCCCTCCTCCTCTCCAAACCCCTTCTTTAACCGCCTCCACTAAACGTCTAAGATTCATATGGCCTGGAACTATGTCAGTATAACTGTTTGCAATGCCTATGAACGGTTTTTCCAAATCTTCTACATCTACTCCTAAAGCATACAATAGTCCTCTGTGATGAGCCCTATTTAAACCAGTTTTAATCTCACAGCTTCTTAACACATTCAATTTAAAATCACGCAATAGTTCAATCTGCGGAAACACCTATAAGCTTTAGCATAAACAAGGTTTCAATGTAAAAGCTTAAATATCGGGGGTATGCATTTAATAGGTTTTGTGTTCCTCTAGAGGTGTTGCAATGGGGTGGTATTTTATCGTCAAACTGTAGTGGCTTCCCTTCAAAAATACTTATCTTAGATACTACGTTGAGAGATGGAGAACAGACGCCTGGCGTATCCCTTACCCCTGAGAAAAAACTTAGAATAGCTGTTAAACTTGATGAATTTGGAGTAGACTTTATAGAAGCTGGTTTCGCCGCCGCATCTCAAGGGGAGTTTGAAGCGGTGAAACTCATATCTTCCCAAGGATTGAGAGCCAAAGTCTACAGTTTCAGTAGGGGTGTTAAGTCAGATATAGATTCTGCTGCAGACGCTGGTGTTGACGGCGTAACTTTAACTCTACCAACCTCAGACCTACATATAACTTACAAGCTTAAGAAGGATAGGGATTACATTTTAAGAAGTACTGAGGAATCTGTAACCTATGCTAAGAGTAGAGGATTAACAGTAGAATTTCTCGCAGAAGATGGAAGCAGAAGCGACGTAGATTTTCTCGAGAGAGTCTTCACTAAAGCCGTAGAGTGTGGAGCCGATAGAGCATGTCTATGTGATACAGTAGGAGTGTTGACAGTCGAAAAAACGAGTGAAATCGTCCGTAGACTTTCAACTAATTTGAAAATTCCTCTAGCCATTCACTGCCACAACGACTTCGGATTGGCTGTTTCAAACTCTATAGCTGCTCTTAGAAGCGGAGCCCAGGAAATCCATGTTACAGTTAATGGGCTGGGGGAGCGGGCGGGGAATGCCGCTTTAGAAGAGCTAGTAGTAGCTTTAAACGTCTTATACGGTTGTAAACTTAACATCCGCGTGGAGCTTGTATATGAAACGTCTAGGCTCGTTTCAAGACTCACGGGCATATTTCTCCAACCTAATAAAGCCATAGTAGGCGATAATGCGTTTACCCATGAGTCTGGAATACATACTCACGGTGTCTTATTGAATCCAGCGACGTATGAGCCTATCCCGCCGGAGTTAGTAGGGGCGTCTAGACGCATAGCTGTAGGTAAGCATGCTGGTTCACACGGTATTGAAGCAGTACTTAGAAGCATGGGTTTAACTGTGACGAAAGAACAGCTTTCAGAAATCCTCAAGAGGATTAAAACACTAGGCGATAAGGGAAAGCAGGTTACAGATACCGATCTTCAAGCCATAGCTGAAGCCGTTTTAGGTCTACCTAAGGTCAGACCTATACAGTTGAGAGAACTTACAGTTGTAACAGGTAATAGGATTACACCAACTGCTTCTGTTAAGCTTGCTTTAAACGGTAAAGTTATTACGGAATCGGCTACAGGTGTAGGTCCAGTAGACGCCGCTATAAACGCCATCAGGAAAGCCGTTTCAGCAGTAGAGCCTATTCAACTTGAAGAATACCACGTGAAAGCTATAACTGGAGGGACTGACGCTGTTGTTGAAGTCTCTGTAAGGCTTAGGAAAGGTGCTAGAATTGTTACGGCTATGGGTGCTAGGGGGGATATAGTTATGGCAAGTGTAGAAGCCGTTTTAAACGGTATGAATACTCTTCTAGTAGACTATGAGAAGATTAAAGGAGGAAAGTAGAAGATGGAGATGAGTGGAAGTCGAGCGTTAGTAGAATCTCTGAAGAAGGAGGGCGTTAAAGTAATCTTCGGAATACCTGGAGGAGCTATAATGCCCGTATATGATGTGTTATACGATGAGAAAGGGATAAGGCATATTCTTATGCGTCATGAACAATGCGCTGCACACGCTGCGGATGGTTATGCAAGAGCTATACGTGGACCTGGTGTCTGTATGGCTACTTCCGGACCTGGAGCTACAAACCTCGTTACTGGTATTGCCAATGCGTATATGGATTCAAGCCCAGTTATAGCGATAACTGGTCAAGTTGCTACACATTTGATAGGTAGGGATGCTTTCCAAGAAACCGATATAATCGGTATAACCACCCCTATAACTAAGTACAATTACCAAGTTAGAAGGGTGGAAGACATACCCAGGATTGTTAAAGAGGCTTTCTATATAGCGTCGACAGGTAGACCTGGGCCAGTACTGATAGATGTACCTAGAGATGTACAGACTAGTGTAGCTGATGTAGATTTTGACGTTAAGATTAATATAAGAGGTTATAAGCCTAATATTGAGCCACATCCTCTCCAAATTAAGAAAGCCACAGACATATTGGCAAATAGTGAGCGCCCAATAATACTTGCTGGAGGAGGAGTATATTGGTCTAAAGCCTATGGTGAACTATTGACTTTAGCCGAACTACTAATGGCACCTGTGGCTACGACTTTCATGGGTAAAGGCGTAATACCTGAAAACCACCCATTGGCGTTGGGCTGTATAGGAATGCACGGTAGAGTTGAAGCTAATAAGGCTATAATGGCTACTGATGCTATTCTAGCTGTGGGTGTTAGATTCTCGGATAGGAGTACTGGTAGAGTTGACGAATTTTGCCACGATGCTAAGATAATACACATAGATATAGATCCCTCTGAAATCAGGAAGAACGTACCAGTACATCTACCTATAGTTGCAGATGCAAAGATTGCACTTAAAGCCATAATAGATGAGATGATTCACAGAGGCTTTAAGAGGGAAAAGTCCGAATGGATTAAACGTATTGAAATGCTTAAAAAGGAATGCGAGGATTCAGAGCCAAGTAAAGAGCTAACAGCGGTGAACGCTATTAAGCTTCTACGTAAGGTTCTACCTGAGAATGCCATAGTAGCTACGGAGGTTGGACAGAATCAAATGTGGGCTTCACTACACTTTAGAGTTTTGAAAACTGGAACCTTTATATCATCCGGTGGCTTGGGAACCATGGGTTTCGGTTTTCCAGCATCCTTAGGCGCTAAAGTCGCAATGCCAGATGTGCCTGTTGTAGATATCGCTGGTGACGGCAGTTTTCTAATGACTGAGCAGGATCTAGCTACAAGCGTTGTTGAAGACATACCAGTTATAGTTATGATTCTTAACAATTCAAGCCTAGGTATGGTTGCTCAATGGCAGAGGTTTTTCTTTGGAAGGAGATACTCCCATACGGATTTAAAGGGTGTGCCTGACTTTGCTAAGCTTGCTGAAGCTTTTGGAGCTAGAGGCGTTAGAGTCGATTCTTTAAACGAGCTTGAGCAAGTTTTACGTGAAGCCGTAAAATCGGATGTAACCGTTGTAATAGATGTTCCAATACCCAAGGAGGAGGACGTTCTGCCAATAGTTCCCCCAGGTAAGAGTTTAAAGGATATGATTTTTTGAAAGGTGGTATTTATGGGAGAATATATTTTAGCGGCTCTCGTTGAGCATAAGCCTGGAGTCTTGCATAAGGTTTCAAACATGTTTAGAAAGAGGAATTTCAACATAGAGAGTATAACTGTTGGTGCATGTGAGACTGGAGACATAGCAAGAATGACTATAACAGTTCAAGGTGATGAAGCCACAGTCGAACAAGTCGTGAAACAGCTTCAAAAGCTCGTAGACGTTATAAAAGTCAGTAGACTTGAGCCTAGTAGAAGCGTCGTTAGAGAACTCGCCCTCGTCAAAGTTTACACGGCTGATTCTAAAGCTAAAAGCGATGTTATAAACTATGCAACCATATTTAGAGGTAGAATCGTTGACGTATCTAGAGACTCCATGATAATCGAAATAACGGGTTCACCTACTAAAATCGATGCGTTCGTCGAACTGGTGAAATCATACGGCATTAAAGAGTTTGCCAGAACTGGTGTTGTCGCTATGTCAAGAGGACTTAAATCTTTGAAAGTAGAGGAATAATTGGGGTGTTACCTTTGGTTAAAGTTTTCCACGATGAAGATGTCTCTCTAGAGTCTCTCAGAGGTAGAACTCTAGCGATTATAGGCTATGGAAGCCAAGGGAGAAATCAGGCTTTAAACTTCAGAGACTCTGGTTTAGACGTAATCATAGGTGTTCGACGAGACGGAAAGTCTTGGAAGCTTGCATCTGAAGACGGATTCAAAACGTATGAAATATCTGAGGCGTCTAAACTCGGCGACATCATCCATATATTAATACCAGACACCGCTCAACCAGAAGTATATGCTAAGCATATTGCCTCAAATATCTCAGAGGGGAAAGCTTTAGGCTTCAGCCACGGCTTTAACATACACTTCAAACGGATAATTCCACCTTCAAATGTAGACGTCATAATGGTTGCTCCAAAAAGCCCAGGCCACCTTTTAAGGCGTACTTATTTAGAGGGGTTTGGGGTTCCAGCGCTTACGGCAGTATACCAAGATTATAGTGGAAAGGCTAGGGACGTCGTGCTAGCTATGGCTAAGGCTTTAGGTTGCACTAAAGCAGGAGTTATAGAAACATCTTTCAAAGATGAGACTGAAAGCGATTTGATAGGTGAACAGTGTGTACTAGTAGGTGGATTGATTGAGCTGATCATGAAGGGTTTTGAGGTTCTCGTTGAGCTTGGATATCCACCTGAGCTTGCCTACTTTGAAGCATGTAATGAGGCTAAGCTCATAATGGATCTTATATATGAGAGAGGTATAACTGGCATGCTTCAGGCGGTTTCCGATACGGCTAAACATGGAGGTTTAACTAGGAGGCCGAGAGTTTTAGACGAGGAGGTTAAAGAGAAAATGCACAGAATAGCTGAAGAAGTCATAAGTGGAAAATACGCTGAAGAGTGGATTAGGGAAGACGTCGCAGGTAGACCCAATCTTAAGCGTCTCCTCATGAGGATTGAACAGCATCCTATTGAAGCAGTTGGTAGAAGTATACGTAGAATGGCTGGTATAGAAAAGTAAAAATTCATTAGATTTCTATTTATAATTTAAATGCCTGAAAAAGTTGCTTTAAAAGTTGATAAGTGTAAATCCAATGAATTAATTAAACTCCTCAGAAGTCTAAGGCTTTTAGATGATAATCTGAAGATTAAGCGGTCAGATGATTTTATAATAATTCCACTTTTAAGAAGGCCGACAATCGAAGAATTTGAAATGCTTAGTCATGTTAAGCCTACTTTACACGTAGATGTGTTTGAGCCTAGAGTTAGAATTTCCAGTATCAAAGACGCTTTAAAAGGCCTGGTCCCTGACGAAACACTTAACCTAGTGCCATCCTCAATAGATTTAATAGGTGAAGTCGCCATTATACAAGTCCAAGATGAATTGAAGCCTTTTCTAAAAACAATTGGAGAAGCTATTCTTAAAATCTATCCAGGTATTAAAACAGTTCTAGTGAAGAGGAGTCCAATATCTGGAGTTTTCAGAGTTGGAGGCTATGATATTGTAGTGGGCTCTGGTGAAACAGAGACCATTTACAAGGAGCATGGATGTAGATATTTAGTGGATCCGGTTAAAGTGTATGTAAGCCCTAGGTTGAGTTACGAACGCTTAAGAGTTGCATCGATGGTTAAACCGGGTGAGACCATACTGGACATGTTTACAGGAGCAGGATGCTATGCGATTTTAATCGCTAAAAAGGTTAGAGAATGTAAAGTCTACGCTGTTGATTTAAACCCTAACGCTGTTAAATACCTCAAGAGTAACATTGAGGGAAATAAGGTTCAGAGTAGAGTCATACCGATTAAGGGGGATGTCGCTGAAATCGTAGAATCTAGTTTAAGAGGGATGTTTGACAGAGTCATAATGGATAATCCTTCTCAAGCTAAAATTTTTCTCCAGGCGGCATGCGACGCACTTAAACAGGTAGGTGGAGTAATACACTACTATGAGTCCCGTCCAGAGAGCGATTTGAAAAATAAGGTTTTAGAGGATTTCCACGAAAACATAGAAAGGCTTGGAAGATCTGTAAAATCCGCTAAAATGCGGGTGGTTAGAGAGGTTGCACCTAGGACATACCACGTAGTTGTTGACGCTACAATCCAGTAGAACTCCGCCGCTTCAGAGATTGAAGTAGATTACTCTCTAAATACCTTAAGAGTTATGCGTAAGACTGTATCTGGATTTTTTAAAAGCGGTAGAATTTCTCTAGGTAGACTGGAGGCTGACGAATCCGCCTTAATCATGACTGTTCTAGGACATATGTACTGAGTTCTTCTGAAAACCATAGATTTTACATCTGTTAGAATCATCTTCTCAGACCCGTATCCCTTAACCGTCCATGTAAATGGTCCTACTTCAAGTTTAAAGTTTACGAGCGAAGCCTCGCTTTTAAGAAGCTGTTTAAATTCCCAGCTTAAATCGCAAACCGCTTTCGACGCTGAAACGGCTATTATGCAATCCCCCCTAGGCGTTACATACGGGTCTTTAGTAATCTCAAACGTAGTTTTATGTTCAGCCGTTATATTTGGATGTCCTCTGGCTACTATAAACTCTCTAACGTGGGAGATTTTACCACCATCCTCTCCAGCCTTTTCTGCCCCTTAAAGGTACGAATGCTACACCTCCCAGATTTACTGTTTCAATGGATCCGCCGCTTCGTTTGTATGCTTTGACCAGCTCTTGAAATCCACCAGGTGCTCCAATAGGTGTAACTATTAGCCCACCTATTTTAAGCTGCTCGATAAGCGTGTCTGGAATTTCTGGAGCTGCAGCTGTAACTAGAATGCGGTCGTAGGGGGCGTTTTCAGGACAGCCTAAGGACCCATCTCCATGTATAACCGTAACTCTATCCGAATAACCGTTTCTACGTACGTTTTCTTCAGCCATTTTATAGAGCTCGAATACTATCTCAATTGTCCAGACGTGACCCCATTTCTCTCTGGGTACATCCGACGGGGCGACTATTTCAGCTATTGTACATGCGTGATAGCCTGAGCCAGCTCCAACCTCTAACACTTTTAAACCTGTTTCGAGTTCGAGCACTTCATTCATTATGCAAACCATGTTTCACCCTTCTAGCCATTCAGCTAGAAGTGTGGTGCGGATATTGTTTGACCATAGCCTATGGGTAGTGGGGTATCGACATAAGCATATGCCCTCAAGTATTCGGGTATGAAGTTCTCCCTCGGAACTCTTCTAAACGCCTCTATGACTGAGTTTGCCTTTAGAATTCCTTCTCTAACGTATATCTCTATGAGCCTCTCTTTTTCTATTTTAAATTCTTCAGAGGACATGTTTCCACTGTATTTTACAGTTCACGTGAATTGTTAAACATTTCCCATACCAACTATCTCATACTCCTCGACCAATTTTCTCGTCACCTTCAACCACTTCGGAAAGTCATTAGGATTCTTCGGAAAACTTTGATAGTGTGCTTTAACCGTTTTCATTAATTCAGACACTTTTCTAAGTCTCGAAACGAAATTAAGTTTACCTACTGAGCGGAGAAATCTTAAGGCCTTATCTGTTATCGTAAGTTTAACTTCGCCGTATAGACTGGTTTTTAAAACATCTTCTTCAGCTATCAACTTTCGACTTATACCGTAGTTTAATTCATCGTCCGAAATATTCTGGAGAAAAACTCTGAAAACGTCTAGAGATGCTTGTTTAGCACCGTAGCCTCTCATGTATGCTACGTTATAATCCCAAAGACCTCCATAGCTTAAATCGTCCTTCTCTAAAGCTTTCACAGCGGTTTCACCAGCAAGCTTACCAGCCGTCATGGACGGCCCTATTCCTCCACCGTGGATCGGATTGACTTGGCAAGCGGCATCACCTACGACTATTAAACCGTTCGAAACCATATTATCCAGCGGCCTCCTTGTTGGGACGAATGCCCCTCTTCCATCCAGAGTCTTAGCCTTATTAAGCCATGGAAGTTTCTCCTCTATAAACCGTGTGAAGTAGTTTTTAATTTCCATTTTTGCCCTTGAGAATTGAACACCCAACCCTATGTTGACTGTGTTTAAACCTTTAGGAAATAACCAGAAGTATCCTCCAGGAGCATACTCCTGGCTTAAGTATATGGAACCAAAAGTTTTATCATCAATCTCATTCTCCAAAACTCTGATCTCTCTATACGCTATTTCAAGTTCTTCTTTGTCTACTGTCCTTTCAAACCCTGGAACCGTGGGAGCATTCCTCCTGAGGACTGCGGATACACCGGACGCATCTATGAAAATCTTCCCCCTTAAAACTCCACTGAAAACACTGCCTCTAACTTTAACAGCTACTACATAGTTGTTTTCAATTATTGGCTCTAGGACTGTAGTTTTATCTATAAGCTCTATACCCGTGTCTAAAGCCTCTTTAACAAGTCTTCTTCCGAATTCACGTCTATTGACCATGAAGGCTTTAGCACCTAAACCCATTATTCTAAAAGATGTTTCAAAATCCGGCGAGAATACTTTAACACCTTCAAGTTCCCAGCAGAGTTCTGAACCAGTAGGATATGCCAATCCTATATTGTCAAAATGATGTTTACCAACGGCGTCTCCACAAGCTTTAAGCCCAATGTTTTCAGCAGATTTAGATTCTACAAGGCAGACGTTTAAACCGTTTTCCGCAGCTGTTTTCGCAGCTAGACATCCACCTGTCCCAGCACCTACTACTACTAGGTCGTAGGAGGACTCCATGTGTCTATATTATGCTTTTTCTGGAAAATTTATCTTTTTTCAACAATCTACCATTCTCATCGATTTCTCCAAGCCTAATCCTAGTAGAGGATATCGGTTTCCCATTCTCAGCTAAAACCATGGTGATTTTTACGACTTTAAGAGCGTTTAAACCTTTAGCTTCTCTAAGTCTGTTTATTTCAAGTGCTCTATTGTAAGTTTCATCGCTAACCACTATTGCTTCTATAGCTGAATCAGATACTGTTGGACCATATGGGTCTTCTAAGGGTATGATTATCGCTCTAGACGCCACTTGCATATTAACCAATAGCTTCTTTAAATCTTCCAACCTATCAACGTAAGGTTTAACCTCATGAGTCTTACCCATGCTTCTTATGAATGTATCCGTCGTAAGACCTATGAGGACTCTATCTCCAAGCTCGAAAGCAATACGTAAAAGCTCTCTATGGCCTTTATGAATCACATCGAATGTGCCGCCTATCGCAATAAGTCTAAATTTGCACATAGACTATACGACGATTAGGTTAAACTTAAACATAGAGCAGGTATTCCTTAATGAATCAATTATGAATTTTTCGCTTAGGAAGTTTTAGCATCTCATTATCGGTTAAGTCTATTTAATTGGAACCGAGCTGTGTTTAATTTCACGTGGTTTTTGATAGACCTTTAGTAGAGTGGCTAACGCTGTAGTCTGAATCGAAACTACAAAGAGCAATGTTACAATCAGAGGAATGTTAAGATCTATTATTAAGCCGTAAATTCCACCGCTTATTAAGAAGCCAATTCCATAGGCAGCGTTAAAAATTCCATAAGCGGTTCCCCTTGAAGAGATGGGTGTGAATTCTGAAACTGCTGCACGGTACGTCGATTCCTGCACTCCGAGGACTACTCCGAAGAATACAGAGGCAATTATTAAAGCTGTTAAATCGGTGTTAACCATGGTGAATACAGGTGGAAATATTGAAAGAATGAAAGGTAGAATTAGAATTTTAATACTAAATCTATCATATAGGTATCCTGAAAGTAGAGCTGCTGGAGCATCAATCCCCTGAATTAAAAGGTAGATTAAAGGAACCATCCACTGTTGCCGCTCCGGTTGAAGAATAATCGAGGCTTTATATAATATCAATGATGCTGGAATGATTCCGATAGTGTTCAATATAACTGCCAACGTGTAAATGTAGAAAGGTCTTCCAAGAACCCTCCCTCTTGCGGTTGCCGTCTTTGGTTCAACAGCTATTCTAGAGCCTATCTTCCAGTACGTGAAGGCCAAAGCTATTAGAAGCATTGTAAATGGTATTATGAGAAGGCTAAAAGTCCAATTATAGCTATTGCTACTGTAGAACATTAGCGCTGCTACTATAAGTGGACCTATGACGGCACCAACTTGATCTAGAAATTCGTGTATTCCAAACGCTTTACCAGTTCCAACGTCTCTGCTTACGATCGATAGAATCGTATCCCTAGATGGGGATCTACATGCTTTCCCCAATCTTTCAAGCAAGACTAGGATTGCTGCTATTTCCCAGCTGTTTGTAAACCCTAGAAGCGGTATTGAAGCGATTAGCCCGTAGCCCATGAACATGAAAACCCAATAGGTACGGGTGGTATCAGCTAGAAAACCGCTGACCAATCTAACAGCGTATCCTAGAAATTCTCCAAACCCGCTTATAAGCCCTACGATGAAGGCAGTAGCACCAAGAAACTTGAGATAGTCCGGTATCAAACCACGTGAACCTTCATAGACGATATCACCCATTAAGCTTACTATCCCAAGAAGTAAGATGCTGACGTAGATGCTTTTAAACTCGGAAGTATGTTTCATAGTAGACCGCTGATTTAAGCTAAAGTACCATAGATGGTCATATTAAAGTTTAACATTTTAGTCTTAGAATTATTTAAAGGAGCAACTTAGGTGGGTGGGAGGGGTTGTAGATGACTGTAAAAGTATTAATGGTTAGTTATGCTCATGGACACGCGTTAAGCTATACCGAACAGCTTTTGAAGAGGAAAATAGAGACTGGTGACGTTGAAGTAGTAGGTGTTTATGATGATAATGAAGAGAGAGGTAAATACTATGCAAACAAATATCACTTGAAATTCTTCGGAAAAATCGATGAAGCCGTTAGAGAAAAACCAGATGTTTTCGTAGTAAATACTGAAACAGTAAAGCACTTAACATATGTTAGGCTTGCAGCTGAAAATAATATTCATGTTTTCTGTGAGAAACCTATAGGTGTAAACCTTAAGGATGCGTTAAACATAAAAGCCATAGTAGAGAATAGTGGAGTCGAATTCACCACAGGTTTTAACGCAAGGTTTAACCCTGAAAATGCTAAGGCGAGAGAAATCGTATTCAACGGTGAACTTGGCAGAATAAGTATGATTAGAATTAGAGTGGCCCACTCCGCAGCCATAGACCGGTGGTTTAAAGGGTGGAGTGAGTGGTTTGCAGTTAAAGAGGCGGCTGGTGGGGGAGGGTTCCTCGACTTGTGTATTCACGGAGCTGATTTACTCAGATATATCCTTGGGGATGAGCCGCTTGA
>JAWCKO010000001.1:18142-31663 GCA_038851915.1 Bathyarchaeia archaeon | reverse complement strand
CTTCAGAGGGTTGAAAGACCGATTCTAATAATCGGCGGCGGAGCTACACCGCTTATAACGATTCCTCAAAGCGAAGACAATAGAACTAGAGGATGAGGAAAACCTTTTTCTTATGCTTTTTCCCAGTTTATAACATCTTATGCTTGTTGTTACAGAGAAGGGCTCAGTAGCGGTTGCGATAGGTAAAGCTATTTCACCGCATCCTAAGACTTTCGCGTTAAAGGGGCATATTTTAGACTTGGACTTTCCAGAAGAGTATAACAACTGGAGAACGGTAGATCCTAAAGAACTGTTTAAGGCTCCAGTTAAATGGGTGGTTCGCGATTTTAAAACGTATCGGAATCTTAAGGAGGTTTTGAAGAACTTGAGCGGTCCTCTAATACTGGCTACGGATAACGACCATGAGGGCGAGCTCATAGCTTATGAAGTTCTCCAAGTAGCTAAGAGTATTCGCAGCCCAGTTAGATACATGCGTATGAGGTTTAACTCAACGGCGGCTAATGAGCTTAGAGATGCTTGGACAAGACTTGAGCCTGACTTGAACTGGGGTTGGGTTTGGAAAGCATATTTCCGTTCAAAATTTGACCTTGTAACTGGTGCAACGTATACAAGGCTTCTCACGTTGTCTGCGCGTAAAAATGGGTACCCTTATAAGCTTTTATCATGGGGGTCTTGTCAAATACCTACACTCTGGTTCATATATGCACGTGAAATGGAGATTAGAAACTTCAAGCCTGAAACGTACTACGAATTGAAAGCCATTCTAAATGTTAAAGGGGTTGAAGTGGAGGTTTTCTCCAAGCCAATGAAGGATAAGTCTCAGGCTACAGCCCTATACGAGAAGGTTAAAGACGTCAAAGAAGCTGCTGTTTCTTCTTTTGAGTCTGAGTTTTTCTCAGAGCATAGGCCGCTGCCTACAGATACCGATGTGATGCTTCAGGAGCTTACTAAAATACTCGGGATCAGCGGTGCTAGAATAATGTCTCTCGCAGAAGAACTGTATGCTGACGGATTCATAAGTTATCCTAGGACTCAGACGAATATGTGGATTAGAATGGACCATAAATACGTCTTAGATATGCTTTCAAATACCCCTCTTAGCAAATACGTCAGAAGCGGGGTATTTCAACCTAAAAATGGTAGGAAAAACGATAATGCTCATCCTCCGATATATCCCGTAAAACCCTACCTGTACGATGATGTTAAAGGTAAAATTTGGTCATACATAGCTAGAAGATACATCGCCAACGTAGCTTCTAAAGATGCTCTATTGAAGCGTTGGAGGTTAGACGTACACTTAAAAGAAGTTGCCATGAACAATACGGGAAGATACATTATTGACGACGGCTTCTACGAAGTTTTCCCCTACTTCAAACCTAAAGACCTCAGTCAGATACCTGAGGTTAAACCTGGAGATATTCTGCCAGTTTTAAAAGTCGAGCTTATGGAGAAGAAGACCAAACCCCCCTCAAGGCTGACCGAATCTGAGCTCTTAAGGCTACTGGAGAAAAATGGAATAGGTACCGATGCGACGAGACATGAATACCCTTCAAAAATAATAAGCCGAGGATATGCTGATAAGAAACGTAAGACATTCATTATTACACAATTGGGTGAAAGGTTGATTCAACTATTGGAGAATGTGAATGGACAGTTGATAACACCTGAAACCAGACGATTTATCGAACAGATTATGGGTGAAGTTGAGCTTGGAAAAAGGACGGTAGATGAAGCTTTAAACTATGCTTTAAACATTTACGGCGGTCTATATGAGAAGTTAGAGACCTACATAAGAAGTGCAAAACTAATCCTATGAATTGTAGACTTTGAATCACGGTTGAATGGGCTCAGGGACTAAAGCCATCCAATGATTTCGTGGCGATACTTATACTTCCAAGAACTGGCGTACTTTCCAATGCGTGATCTAGATTTAATCTTTCTTATAGTTATGGAATCTCATACTTGCCCTGTATTCCTTTAATAGTACGTTGTTCAATCTTCCGGAAAATGTTTCCGAAGGCCTTAGCCAGTCTCTTCGCCTCTTCAGGATGCTCGTCTATTAGATTCCTTCTCTCTTTAGGGTCATCTCTAATGTTGTATAATTCGTCTGGTTGACCTTCAGGCCTTTGAATTAAAGACCACTCTTCATCTCTTATACACCTGTCTACGCCTTCATGGTATCCCGATATTGCATAACGTCTATGGCTGTTTAATTCGCCCTTCAAAACGGGTAGAAAACTTCTTCCGTGTACTGGAAGCGTGTCCCATTTAAAGCCCAGCAGGTCTAGAAGCGTTGGTAATAGGTCTGGAAATTGAATTATGGCATTTGTCCTTTTAGCTTTTTCACCACCTGGAAGTCTAACCATAAATGGAATCTTAAGAAGCTCATTATATAATCTGTCTGCGCCCTTGAGGAACTTCCCGTGATCTGCAAGTGGATGTCCATGGTCGGCTGTGAGTACGACAATAGAATCATCATAATACCCTAAATCCTCAAGTTCTTTAAAGAGCAAACCAAGCCAGTAGTCTACGAATGCCACTTCACCCGCGTATAGGCCTCTTATATAACGTATCTCCTCGGGGGTTGCCCACTCAGAAGCATAACCCCCCATTGGCAGTATGAGTTTAGGGCCTTCATAATTCGGGTCTGTGTAGACGTCAAAACTTGGAGGTGGATCCCAAGGCTCATGCGGGTCGAAGCAGTCTATCCAGAGGAAAATCTTATTGTACCTAGCGGCTCTAGCTCTTCTAAGCCATTTTAAAGACTCCATGACCACTTTAGCTGGAAACCAATCTTCTTCCCTTGAGAAGTCTTCTGTATTGGCTAGAAACCTTGCTACCAGATCCTTCCATTTATCAGTATAGTTTCTATTTACGTAGTCTTCAATCTTCTTCTTAAGAGGTGGTGGGGGAATATAGGAATCGTACTCTTGACCTCTAATCCATATGAAACTGTGAAAACCCCTATGAAGGTTCATGCTTGGTCTAGCAAGATGATACGTGTCTGAAATTAAACCGCATACATATCCTTCTCTACTTAAAATATCGGCCAGTGTTATATCTTCATTTTCCAAGGGGCTCCAAGGTCTGTAAGGTAACGTATAATGTCCAGTCATAAGTTCTGTTCTTACAGGTATCGTCGGAAGACCGCATGGATAAGCGTTTTTAAAAGCCACACATTCATCTGCAAACTTATCTATGTGAGGTGTTTTACAAGCCGGGATATTTTCAAAAACAGGTTTTCCTCCATTGTAGAAGCTTACATGATCCTGCCTTAAACTATCTACAACTATTACTATAACATTCAAATGGGCACACTCCTCTAAACCCGTTTATCAGCTTCAGTATTTAATCTTTAAGAGAAATACCTCATAAATGGAAAAACCGTATTAAACGTTGGATGCAAAAACGTGACAACTTCCAATATAGCAATGCCTTTCAGAAAGCGCAAGTAAAGGTTAAAGCTTTGAGACAGAAATTACATGGTTTTAAGACTTAGGGTCTTATATTTCTCAAAGAGGTTTTTAACGCCTCTATCTTGAACAATTACGACGTCTTCCAACCTTATTCCGAACCTATCCGTATAAACCCCAGGTTCAACCGTATGTGTGGTATTCCTTCTAAGGATGTCTCTCGATGTTGGATGTAAAGCTGGCGGTTCATGTATCCTTAAACCAATCCCATGACCTAACCTATGCGGGAAAAACTTGGAAAAACCCTTCTTAGCTATAAGGCTTCTAGCAACTTCATCAACGCTAGAAGCTTCCACTCTGTCGTATTCAAACTTGTAGGCCTCCTCCTGCGCTTCTAATACTGTATAGTAGATAATTTCTTGCTCAGTTGAAGGTCTACCTAAAACCCATGTTCTAGTAATATCTATCCAATATCCGTCGGCGCATACGTTAAGCTCTAAAAGTATGACATCGCTTCTTCTAATTCTTCTGTCAGTTGAAATATTAAATGGATACCACGCTTTAGACGTATTTTCACCAGACATTACAAATGCAAAGCCTCTAGCTCTACTAACCTTGTTTTCAAAACCGACACCTTCACTATGTACTGTTGCCTCGGCGATTGAAGCGAGTGTACTCTCCTTAACACCTTCTGAAACACTTCTGAGGAGTTTTTCAACGGCTAAGGATGCGAGTTTAGCTGAAAACCTCATCTTTTCGATTTCATACTCTGATTTAACGGGTCTTAGCTTTGCAATAATTCCAGAAGCGTCAACCAATTCCGCTTCAAATACTTTGTGAAGCATTTTGAAAGTTGGAACACTAGCATAGTTTACCTCGCCTACAATGCTGTTGGTGGCGACGGTTTCAATGTTGAGCTCGCAACCAACTTTAACATATCTATGGTGTTTAAGCTCCTCTAAAACTTTAGATATAACCTTATATGGATTCCAAACCTCATTTAAACCCTCAACCTCGTAGGGCCTTATATCCTTAATCCATCCATCTTTAGCGTATTCAAGCTCAGAAACTGGCACTATTAGAACTGGATCCCCCTCCAATGGTAGGAATACTAAAGACCATCCTGTAATAGGCCAGTAGCCTGATAAGTACAGAACATTTTCAGGGCTTCTACATACGAGGAGCTCCAGCCCCTCCTTCTCCATAGCTTGTCTAATGTTAAGCAGCCTTGTTGAATCCATGTTCTAATTTAGAATTCGCTATACCCCTATATATCATTTTTAAGCTGACTTCATAGTTCCTAGGTGCTTTAGCCGTGACGGTTATGTTAAAAAATGGAGAGACTTAGTATCCTTTCGCTTCACCAGCAACCTTCCTTCCAAATTTACTTAGAAGCTCCTTAAACCCAGACATCAGAATCTTTGTATCGCTCATTAAAGCTACAAATCTAAAGCCGTCTTTTATCATTTTTTCAGCCATTTCAACGCTGAATGTATGTATACCTGGAACTACATCGTTTTTCTCACAAGTCTCCTTAACTTTCCTAAGAACATCCTTAAACTTGGGGTGGTCATACCTAGTGGGTATACCTAGGTTTACAGAGAGGTCCATGGGGCCTACGTAGGCCACATCTATTCCATCGACTGAAAGTATCTCCTCCAAGTTTTCAAGAGATTTGGCTGTTTCAATTTGAACTATAACTACAAGCTCTTCTGCCTCAAATTTCTCATAGTACTCTATAAAGTCCCGTCCGCCAAATCTAACACATCTTCTAGGTCCAACCCCTCTAACTCCTCTGGGAGGATATCTAGAGGCTGCTACAGCAGCTTCAGCTTCGGCTCTACTATTAACCCATGGTATTAAAACTCCCTGCATACCAACGTCTAAAACCCGTTTAACCATTACAAGGTCATTCCATGGGACTCTTGCAAGCGGAGCGATATTAACCCCTTTCAGAGGCATGGTGAGTATCTCAAGATCTCTAACATCTATGGGTGCGTGCTCCATGTCGAAGACAAACCAATCAAAAGGTAGTTCAGATAAGGCGTCTACAACATCTGGATGGTTTATAGTGATCCAGGTTCCAAGAGCTACGCCCCCGTCTTTAAGAAGCTTTTTTAAACTACTCATAACGAGCACCAACGGGAGAAATATACTATAGTACAATTTAAGCTAAACTATTTCCTAGGGGGCTTTAGCCTTTTAAATAGCTTTATGTTAATCCTAAGTGGTGATCTTTTGAGAACTCTTCTATATAGGGAAGACTGGGAAAAAGTTTCTGAAACCTATGAAGCTTGGTGGGAGGGTGAACTGACCAGACCAATTATATATTTAACAAGTATATCTCCCAATGTAGACGTTATCGACTACTCTCTAACCTTAAGCTGGGCGTTTATGAGATTCGCCCCGGAGAAGGCTTTAAACGCCCTCTTTGAATGCTTCTCTAAAACAGTATTCATATGTGAAGCCTACCCTAACGTATTCATAAACATAGGACCAGGCGCATTATCAGCTTTCCTAGGTGCAAATGTAGATTTCAACCCCAGTGTAGGGACATCCTGGTTTAAAGGATCGTTTTCTTTAGATGATCTTCTCAATGCCGATTTAAATCCTGAGAATATGTGGTGGCGTTATGTAATCGAATGTTCTAAGGCAGCTTCAGTCACGTGTAAGAATAAAGCCATAGTCGCCTTTACAGACCTTTTAGACGTACCCACTAGTCTTGTCCATCTTAGAGGTGGAGCGTCGAGATTAGTTAAAGACGTATTCCTTGAACCTGTCAAACTGAGGAAGGTTTTAAATCGCTTGCATCAAATCTGGTTCTACTGTTTTGAGAAAATCTCAGAAGTGATAGATACGAGTATTTACGGTTTTTCAAATTGGGCTACACTATGGAGTAGACGTAAATCGTTCATACTTCAATGCGACTTCAGTGTATACCTTCCACCCAAGCTATTCGACGAATTCATACTTCCCCTAGTAGTTGAAGAGTGTAGATTCTTTGAGAGAAGCTTCTGGCATTTAGACGGACCTCTTGAAATTCCTCACCTTGATAAACTCTTAAACATAAGTGAGCTCAACGGTATACAGTGGATTCCCGGAGCTGGGAACCCAGACCCAGGTGATAGCTGTTGGATTCCACTATACAGAAAAATACAGAGGGCTGGAAAGCTCCTCCAACTTCCCGGGATCCCCATATCTAAAATAATTCCAGTCTTAGATCAAATATCGCCTAAAGGCGTTTTCATTCAAACTTCAACCTTAAATCTCGAAACAGCTGAAGCCCTCTGCAGAAAAATGTCTGAGAAATACGGTGTCCAACTTAAATAACGGTGAATTATTATGCTTTCAAACCTCTATGAAGTCTCATACTTTATCTATGAGTGGTCCTTAGAGTAGTCCACGATTAAACTATTAGGCTAAGCCAGTTTAACGTTTTGCCTACAACCTCCAGCGTATGTTCTTTCTTGGAAAACGTATGATCCCCCTCTTTAACTACGTAGAGTTCGTTTTTATCGTTTAAGCCTTTAATGACGCTATATCCCTTCTCAGCCTCTTCTAAAGGTATTAGAAGATCCCGATCTCCATGTATAATCAGCATCGGAATTTTAATCTTACCCATAACTTCTAAAGGAATCACGTAATCAACCGTGTCGAAGAAGCTCTTCCTCAGGTACCAACCATCTGAAACTTCGATGGCTTCACCAGAATTGAGCTTTTCCAATCTATCTTTACTCATGTGGCTGAGGAATCTATCTCGCAGAGGGCTGAGAGCTGCTGAGTACAGTATTGCAAATTTTACACGCTCGTCTTTCGACGCCAATATAGTAGCAACCCTTCCCCCCATACTTAAACCTATAACGCCAACTTTTCTTCTATCAATCCCCCTCTGCTTTATAAGAAAAGTTAAAGCAGCTTCTGCATCATCTACTTCACTAGGCAAAGTCATATCTTCAAACTCACCATCGCTATCACCTGATCCTCTAAAGTCGAACCGGAAAACTATGAAACCGGATTTGCAGAGTTTTCTCGCTACTTGGACAAAAAGTCTATGTGCCTCCGTCTTGTTTCCAGTAAAACCGTGGAACATGACTATTCCCGGGGTTTTCTCATCTGGCTTCAAATCATCAGGTAAATGGAGTATTCCAACTAATTCTTGGTTTTGATTTTTAAAAACAACAGGTTTAATCATTTTTAACACCTCTAACGTATAAACTCAGGGTTATAAGTAATAAGCTTTAGTCTTCTCTGCGTATTTCATGGTTGAGCCACAGTAAACATAACTCCATACAAAGGTTTCTACGTAGCACCGATTTAAAGATAAGTATAAATGAAAGTAGCATAAGGTATTACTTAGTGGTATAAGTGACTAACAAGAAAATAAGTGTAAGCCTCCCAGAAGGGCTTCTAAAAAGTATAGATGAATTATCTCGAAAGCTAAATCTGTCACGGAGTGAACTTATAGCTAGAATACTAGAGGAGAAGCTGGGAACGTTAACAGCCAGAAACGATCATAAATATCCAACGGTACTCTGGAAACTGAGTACAACTGGTTATCTTAAATTAAGGTCCCCCCGTTTTCTAGGTAGGAAAATAAAGGGGAAATGGATCGTTGAAGAGGCTGAAACCTGATGAAGTTGAGCTATCCATATATGAGTAATGGCTATACTGCTCATGGAGAAAGAATACCAGATATACCTATAGCATACTTGATGATAAAAGCCGGTCGATTTAGAGCTCATGGTCCTGCTGTAATCGATACTGGTTTTGACGGCGGAGTATACCCAAACATAGAGATCATAAGGATATTTGAAGGTTTAGAGCCAAAAGCAAAAGTGAATTTTGAAAATCCATTATTCGGTATATCTGAGTTTGAAGTCTACTCTGCTGAAGCATTCCTATACGATGGAATACATCAGATAGCTTTAGGAGAAGTGAGGGTCTACATACCTACAGAGCCAGAGCTTATAACAGATGATGTACTCTTAGGTAGGGAGATTATTCAGAGAATAAAGCAATTAACTTTGAATAATCAAGAGATGGCTTCAATAATTGAGCTCTAACATTGAACTTTTGGCTTGGCACGACTATATTTCCACTTTTGCCTTCAAATAAGACGGATTTTTATTAAAATGGGGAAGATGTTAATCATTCCATTTTAATTTTATCCCCCCAATTACTAAGAAAATCCTTTAAGGTATTTTTCTTCGGCTTTAAACATCTCATCCACCATGTTTCTTACCTCGTCTATAGTAAGTGTTGCACTAGTTAATGGATCTACCAGTATCGCTTGAAATGCTAACTCTTTGCTCTTCTCTAAGACGGCTTTAGTTGCGAGCTCTTGAACATTTACATTCATTCTGTTTAAAGCTGCACATTGAGGTGGTAGCATACCGGCATAGCAAGGATGTATCCCAGTTTTATCTACGAGGCAGGGGACTTCGACGCAACAACCATATGGAAGATTTGCAATCAACCCAGCATTCCTAACGTTTCCGTAGATTGAGCTAGGTATACCCGTCTCCATCGAATATATTATTGTAGAACAGTATTCTGCGCTTCTACGTATAGGTATTTTCTCAGGGCTCTCGATCAGTCTTCTAAAAGCCTCATCCTCTTTACCTCTATCTTCCATAAATAGGATGCGTCTTGAAGCCATTCCTAGTTTAAACTTCTCCATTGTATCCTGTCTTTTTCTAAAGTAAGGCAGGTATTCGGACAGATGGTGACTCGATTCACTTGGATAGTAGCCTACGGCTTTGAAAACCTCTATTCTAACTAGGTCTCTTCCGGCAGGGCCCCTGTAAAACTCAGGGTCTTCGACTCTCTTCCTTAAAATGGGGTAGGCGTCTTCTTCACGCCACTTAAACTCTAAAAACCAAGACATGTGATTTATTCCGGCTGCAGAATATGATATTTCCGTTGGAGGAGCATTTATGTAGTTTGCGAGGGTGTGTGCAGTGCCTTGGACGCTATGACATAATCCCACCACATTTACTTTAGTCCCTTCATATACACTCCAACATATTATAGCCATTGGATTTGTATAATTCATTAAGAGGCCGTCGGGGCACAGTTCCTCCATGTCATGACATATGTCTAGTATAGCCGAAGCATTTTTCAAACCGTAGAATACACCACCAGGTCCAACAGTATCTCCCACAGCCTGATCCACTCCATATTTTAAAGGTATTTCCAAATCGAGCTTAGTAGCTTCAAGGCCTCCAACTCTAATAGATGTTACAACATAATCTGCTCCTTCCAAAGCCTTCCTACGATCTGTCGTGGCCTCTATCTTGGTTTTGAAACTCCACTGATCTACAAGCTTCCTTGCGAAAGCTTCGGTGAGGCTTAGCCTATCTTTATCTATATCTACAAGGCTAATAGTACAATCTCTAAGCTCGGGATAAGACAGTATATCAGTTATGAGGTTTCGACCGAATACGTGGCTCCCAGCGCCTATAAGGACAACCTTAAACTGCATGTCAATCCCTTAGATATATGAAGGCCTTTAGGTATAAATACTTAAGCTACTTGATTTTATCGGTTGGAGGTGTTGAATTGGAGGATATAATATGGTGGATTTTAAACGATATTCCTGATTTCAGGGAATTTATGACCGTTGATGAACTCAATATGAGCTCTAGAGAATTGGCTTCTCAGTATCCGGATATAGTCTCTATGTTTAGAATAGGTGATGCGAGGAATGGTGAGCCGATTAACTGCCTTAGAATAGGGTCTGGGGAATTAACAGCTTTACTCTTCGCGTTTCCACATCCAAATGAGCCCATTGGAAGCATGACCTTGGAGTATCTTTCACGTAGACTATGCGTAGATGATGCTTTTAGAGATAAAATAAATACAACATGGTATATCATAAAATGTGCTGATCCTTTTGGAGCCAGGTTAAACGAAGGTTGGTTTAAAGGAGACTGGTCTCCCAGAAAATATGCTTTAAATTATTACAGGCCTCCAGGTTATAAGCAGATTGAATGGACATTTCCAATAGAGTATAAAACGTTAAAATTCGATAAGCCTACTCCTGAGACTAGGGCTCTGATGAATTTAATCAATGAGATTAAGCCTGATTATGTGAGTTCCCTTCATAACGCCGGTTTCTGTGGGGCTTACTTCTATCTTTCAGATCCGATTCCAAATGTGTATGATAAACTCCAGATGGTTGCATCTAAGTTTAATATTCCTCTTCACTTAGGTGAGCCTGAAGTACCTTATGCAAACAAGTTTGCCGACGCTGTCTTTAAAATGCCAACCGTAGTCGAGGAATATGAGTATTTGGCTAAGCACCTCAATAAAGACCCGTCCGAAGTAATAAGAAGTGGCGCCAGTAGCGATGAACACGTGAAGAAGGTCAACAAAGATGCTTTAACAGTCGTATGTGAAGTCCCATACATATACGACGATAGGATTGCTAATACCACTCCAGTTGGCATTAGACGTAGAGACGTCATACTTTTAGAAGCTGAAAAAACTAGACGTCAGCTTGTAGAGCTTAAAAAGAGACTAGAAATTATTAAGCATTATGTTGATGAATCCTCTCCATTCTACGAAGCCTTATCAGAGTTCATAAGGATAGGTCTTGAATTTGTAAAGGCTAGGAAGAACTGGGCGAGGAAAGTCCCATCTACCGTACGTCAGGCTACAGTTTCAGAGTTATTCGATAATATGGTTGCTAGGGTCTACTTTTACGGAATGCTTAGACTCGGATTATTCTACAGATTAACCTGCGAAAAGCCTGAGGAATCCGCACTTAAGGAGCATAGCAAGTGGAGTTTAAAAAAAGTAGAGCTTATGTGTAAAGAGTTTATGGATCTGTCGAATTACTCGGTGATACCTATTAGAAACTTGATAGGTGTCCAATTAGGGTCAATACTGTACACGTTAACAGCTAAACTATCATTCCTCAATTAACTTCAGAGTTCGATTTTAAATGCATCTTCTGCGCCGAGTGCATCGTATACTTTAATGGTGAAATCGAAAAGCCCTCTTGCAGCATCAACGTTTAATACGACTCCGGAGCTATCTACTGGTCTTTTAATCTGTATCTTCCTAGGTGCTATGAGGGCGGCAATCTCAGGTACATCCGCGTAAAGTAGTATCCTAGGTGGATATAGGCTTGGAGGTTGAGCCAGAGACTTTCCCATTCTATAGGATGCTAAAAGCCTCTCGACTTTAACTTCATCTATTCTACTGTCTAAAACCGTTGCAAATAATGCTATCAACCCAGCGTCTGAGAAACCGTGAACTACAAGCTTCTTACGTAAAAATCCTCTAGATGATAAGTAGTCCACAGTTCTTAAAACGTCAAACACTCTCATTCCAAGTATGTGTCTTCCTAAGACTAAACTATTCCTAGCGGCTATACTTTCATCGTAATCGGTTTCCCCAACACCCCTATAGTCGATTAGAACTGCAAGCCCCTTGTTTTCAACCGCCTCTCTAACTCTTCTATCTGCAAATATTGAGGATTTACCTGAGGGCGTCAAGAAAATATGTGTCTCTTCAAACCAATCTTCTTCCCTTAGGAGGATTGCGGGGATTATTATATCCCATTCGCTTCTGAAGCTTACGTATTCTACTGCTACACTATCTACGTATTCGGTTCTGTAGATTCTAGCGTCTAAATCCGCTCTATCTGGAAAACCTCCGAAAACATCTTCAACTATGTAATTCTTGAGCTCCTCTCTACGTT
Source organism: Bathyarchaeia archaeon (assembly GCA_038851915.1). Taxonomy (GTDB): domain Archaea; phylum Thermoproteota; class CALKCG01; order B24; family B24; genus DTBU01. Next base: position 19,540 of record JAWCKO010000001.1, on the reverse strand, counting down.
TGAGGTACTCCTCCGGGTTTAATTTTGCAAATCTATTTAAAGAATCATACTTTACATTGTAAATTGAAAAGATTGTTTCACCCTTCTCTGGAGTGGCGTCGCAAAAGCATCTAAGCACGTTTGAATCAGACGGTTCAACTATTATGTCAGGCTCACGATAGTCTCTTTCAACTCCCATAAGCCACCTGTCAAACCAGCGGTATACAGCTTCCCTCATCTCCCTATTGTATCCGTGCGGTGCATAACTCTCATACATGGCTACTTTATCTCCACACCCCATAAGGTCGTATACGTATTTTACGCGTGAAAATGCTTTTCTAGCCGACGTTATTGGGAAAGTCTCGTCCAATATGCCGCTAACAATCAGGAGTGGACGTGGAGCTATACATGCTAATATATCAGGCACGTTAGCAAATTTAAGCATACTTGGAATACATTCGCAGAAGCATCTACCGGATGCAACTTGATCTTCAAAAACTTCAGCTGAACATACTGGAGCCGCAGCCTTCACTCTATCATCTAATGCGGCTAAATACATGGTTTGATTCCCACCGCCAGAGGCGCCAGTTACACCTATACGTTCTGGGTCAACCTCCCCCCTAGATTGAAGGTAGTCTATAGCGCACATATTGTCGAAGGCTTCAATAGCTTGTAAGGTTAAACATACAGCAGGTAGTATGTAGCCTTCCCAGTGGCCTTGATACCTCCTCTCACCATAGCCTACTTTATCTATAGCCAAAGCAACGTAGCCTCTTAAGGCGAAACCTATGCAAGTAGCCTGCACAGCATCTTGATGTTTAGCATGAGGCCAATGTCCATGTACTCTTAGAACGGCTGGCACTGGTTTTTCAAGTTTTGAAGGTATGTATAGGTTGGCTGAAACATACAAACCCGGTATTGCCTCAAGAATTATCTTCTCTAAAACGTAGCCTTTCCTCTCAACTCTACCGACTGGATTAGCCTTAACTTTTCTCTCAGGTAAAGCATCCATTCCCATAGCTTTTCTTAACATCGTTAAAATACTGGCCTTTCTCTCAAGCCAACTTGAAATATCCCTAGGTTTACTTCGACTTCTTTCAAGTTCGTCGCAAAGTCTTGCAAAATGTTCTCTAAGCATAGAACCATATCCCATGTAGAATACGTTTAAATCGCTCCATACATCTCTGCTCAACACCTACACCTCTATATTCTCTTTACTAGGAAATACTTATATAACGTTTTAAATTGAAAAGGGAATTTGAGGCGGGAGAATGGTTGAGGCGAGCCAAGAGCGAATGCCTTGGGTTTTCGTGATTATCCTAACGATTCTGCTGGGTTCGATTGGAACGTTCTGGATATCAACTCTACCAGGAAGTTTAATCTCAGCATATGACCTTGGAATAGTCGTCTGCGGTATGG
>JAWCKO010000001.1:11219-18006 GCA_038851915.1 Bathyarchaeia archaeon | reverse complement strand
GATAGATTTATGTACGCTGAGGATTCGCAGGCGTTTGTTCCAGTGTTTATGGCTCCTCCGGCTGAAATAACCCGGCAATTAACATTCGGAAAAGTACCGTTTCCATTGGCGGAGTGGCTTCCATCTATACTATACTGGTGGCTTTGCCAAGTGTTATTCGGGCTATTCATGCTGTCGATCGCCAACATACTGCGTAGACGATACGTAGATATTGAGAAAGTGCCGTTTCCACACGCTATGGCCACTTATGAATCTATCAGACAGATCTCTACGGATATAAAAGTCCCTGAAAGAATCGCTAGATTCTTCTTAATAGGTTTAATAGTCGGTATTTGCCTTCAACTGCCTATATATCTGCAAGCGGCTTTTCCATGGTTTCCAGACATCTTCTCTTGGCGTGTTAACACTTGTCCATCTGGGCAACAGTATGTAGGTTGGGGTGAAACAGTTCTCGGCTTGATATCTTTAACAGCTTGGAATAAACAACCGTTGGCATACGCCATAGCTTATATGATGCCGTTATCAGTTTTATTCAATGGATGGTTCTGGTATGCCGTCCTCCTCCTATTGACGCAAGTAGCCTATACCGTTGGACATTATACTGGTATACAGAATATAGGTGGATGTGGTAGAGCATGGTGTCATCCTTCACCGTTAAACGATCCGCCATTTAAATTCCACGTCATGACTTTTGTTGGAGGAAACCTTGGGATAGCTGTTCTATACCTCTACCTCAGTAGAAGTTATATAATTGAAACGCTCAGAGCAGCCTTCAGTTCAAGAGGCGGCTCTTATAAAGACGTCGAAGTCACGGAGCCGGTGTCGTATAAGACATCGTGGCTGATGCTCCTAGTATCCTTGATACTTTGCATAGCCTTTCTGTTGGTAACGGGAGTAAATGTAACGTCGTCTCTAATCTTCATGTTTACAATATTCATATTCTGGATAGCCTTCTCCAGAGTCTTCGGCCTAGCTGGTCTACACACTAGAAGCGATAGCTACGGTATGATCTTTTGGAAACCCATATGGCCCGTGGTTCCTGAAACTAGGACGAAGGATTTTGTTCTCTCAGTATGCTTAGTAAGGACTATGGGTATCGATACACCTTCATATGGATGGGGTGGAGCGCTTTTCGGAGCCTTCTGCAGCTATAGAATTGCCAGTTTAACAGGTGTAAGTAGTAAGAATATTTTCAAGACGTTGATTGTTACAATAGTATTACTGCCAATTGTAACACTGTCTACAGTACTCGCCATGAGCTACGGTGTTGGCCTTAGCAAATTTACTACCTACAACTGGGGTTACGGTGACGGAATAATTCACCATCTAGCCAGTGAGTGGTATTACAACGAGCAGCCTGCAGCCGGGTCGATGTTTGAGTACATCTTAGTAGGGTTTATAATAGCAGGGGTTCTCTCAGCTCTTCACGCAAGATTCATATGGTTTCCGTTTGAGCCTATAGGGTGGATTGTAGGCTGGAGCTACCTATCGATTCTATGGGGATTCTGGCTTCCGTTCTTAGTGGCTTGGGTTCTAAAGTTCATAACCCTGAGGATAGGTGGAAGCAAGGGATATGAAGAAGTTGGTCTACCGTTCTTCGGTGGTGTTGCCGCTGGATGTATGTTGGCAATATTCATAGGTGGATTAATGAGTATTGTAAGGTTTTTCGTACCGTTTTAACCCCCATATTTTTTATAAGTAGAAAATGCGTTAGATAGATTCGGGTTTTTGCACATGAATATAGGTAAAAGGTTGAGGTTTAGGAGATTATTCACCCATGGGAGAAGCATAATAGTTGCAATAGACCACGGGTCCTACTGGGGTTATATAGCTGGGCTTGAGAATCCAAGCCGTTTGGTTGAAAAACTGAGTGAAACCTGTGCTGACGCTGTAGCCGCAACACCTTTTACGTTGAAGAGGGTATGCGATTCTATGGGAAATCTGGCGGCTGTGGCTAGAATCGATAGCAGCGTTACCGTGTACGATGATATGGAGAACGATATGCCGATTACGACTGTAGAGCATTTAGTAGCTATGGGAATTGATGCCGCTATGACTATGTGCTATTTCGGAGGAGGAAGGTCATCTGAGCAGCAGAGGAAGCTAGGTATGCTCGCAACAGAATGTGAAAAACTCGGTCTGCCGCTGATAGTTGAAGCTCTTCCAGCCAAGTTAATCGATTACCACTTCAGCAGGGAAAAAGCCCGTGGAAAAGCTTTAACAGATTTTATAACTCTTGAAGATCTACTCGTTGTAAGTAGAGTTAGCGCGGAACTTGGAGCAGATGCTATTAAAACATACTACCTGGGATCCGTAGAAGAGTATAAAAAGGTCGTTGAAAATGCTAATATACCCATATTGGTTCTTGGAGGACCTAAAGTTAAAACCTTCGAAGAATACTTAGGACTAGTTAAAAATGCTATGGATGCTGGAGCTAAGGGAGTCGTAGTGGGTAGAAACGTATGGCAGAGAGAGGACATTAAGAGCGTTATGAAGGCTGTATGCGCAATAGTACATGAAGATAAGGATGTTGAATATGCTCGAAGATTTCTAGGGTAATAGCCGCCTTAATCATCCTCTTTTAGATTCTACTCAAAAATCATAGCTAAAGCCCTACATGGACCACCGTCAGCATCTTTAAACGCTATTGGTGCATAGATAAAGTAAGCCCTCCGACATTTCCTGCGATCAAGAACTAAATCGAGGTTCCTTAAGGACTCTATAAGAATTATGCCTGCACCGAGTAGAATACGATGGGTTCTAGCTGGCGACCCCTTAGTCGCCACCGGCCCATGTCCAAGCAACTGTCCATCCCAACCGCCGACGCTTAATGTATCAACCCCAAGGGCTTTTACTTTTTTCTCGACCAGGTACTCAGCAGTTTCTTCGATTACATACGGCCATTCGAAAAGGTACTCTGGGTTAAACCCAAACTTCTTATCCCAGCCAGTGTAAAGCATTAAAACATCTTCGGGCTTAATCTCATGATCATATGTTTTAAGATCGTCAATTGTGATAGCTTCTCTAGGCTTCTTATACGAAAGATCCACTACTAGGCCTTCACCGATGAAAGCATCTATTGGCAATTGATCGACAGACTTCCCATCAACGATAAAGTGTAGAGGTACGTCGACGTGCGTACCGCTGTGCGTAGTCATCTGTCGAATTATATGCATAGTGCTTCCATCACGTGGGACATTACTCAACATTTCATACAGTAGATTCGGTTGAGTAGGCCATAAAGGCATACAATTATACAGCACCTGACTTAAATCGACTATTTTAACTGGCTTCATATACACCTCTTAAATATTCTTAACCAAGCCAAATTATACTTTTTCACAGACAGTTCAATGAATTGAAGACAATAGAGAGATTTACCAGCTTTGCTGGGGCTCCAAGAAAAGCTATATGATGGATACCCTTTCTCTCGCACCTCTACATTCAAAGTTGAATTTCCATGTGCTATGAAGCTTCGGTATCAAATTGATGGAAGTTTTAAATGATGCTCAAATATATAGGTCTACCGCCACTCATAGACAAGGATGGGACGGTGAATTACTAAGGCATGCCATATAACAGGATTAAGTACAGACTGAGTATTTTTAAGAGCTAGCCGGCTTCGAATCCATGAAAGACTTTATATAAATATCTCATCCATGAATTCTTATGGAGGCTGTTAAGATATCATGAAGGTTCTACCTTTAATCGTTAGAACTCTAGTTTTTACAGTAGCTTTTCTGACTGTGCTAGTCTATATTCTATTGATAGTGTGGCCCTATGGCTTAGAGTATTACGTAGCACAGCTCGGCTCTGAGCCGGTCGACTTCTATAAAGCTGGTGGAGTAGAAGTTTCACTCGATGATATTACTAAAGTTGTCGAGGAAGCTGGTAGGACGATCTACCTGCCTTCTAAATTTCCCCATGGGCTGTAGCTTACAGCCATATACTTTAAGGATGGGCCCTTCATAGTTATCTTCGTCTACAGCGCTGAAGTCAATAAAGATTATAAGACGGCTGAGTTAACAATCGAAGTAACTCCTTCCAGTCGCCCGCCATCGTCACTGGAACAATTGAAGTCTTTAAGTCCAGTCGCCCGCCATCGTCACTGGAACAATTGAAGTCTTTAAGCGATGATGACTACGTTTTAGAGGTGAATGGTTGGCTTGTAAAGATTATGCGAGATGCATATATCTCCGAGAGAAAAATTCATTGAGAAGTACGGGAAGAACCGCGTACCCCTAGCGGAAGCTTGGATTGAAGGTTTCAACTCTAATCTTCATGTAAGTCCCGCTGTTAAAGCCTCGAGAAGATGTTTCAAGCTCTCTACAATCATGTCGGGACGTGAGCTCTCAAGCTCACCTCTAGATCCAGCTCCAGTTAAAACGGCGACCGTGAATACGCCAGCTGCTCTACCAGCTTCAACATCGTAGACAGTGTCACCTACGTATATCGCTTGATAGGACTTCACGTCTAGCCTTTTAACGGCTTCTTCGATCATATCTGGATGCGGCTTCCCCCTCTTAACGTCTTCAGCGCCTATTATAACGTCTACGTAATTGAGTAATCCAGTTAAGTCTAAAACCCTAATTATAAGCTTCCGTGGGTTTGAAGAAGCTACAGCGGTCTTCAAACCGATCGTCCTGAATCCTTTGATGGCATCCGTAACTCCCATAAGCGGTTTAACTAAGTTTAAACAACTCTCCATAAATATCTCATCTTTAAGTTCGGCGAATCGAGTGAAGTCTACAATCCTATCGTGCGGTAGGAAAGCCTTAGCCATATCGTAACTTGACTTGCCGAATTCGGATTTTATCTTGTCTTCTGAAACATACACGCCTAATCTCTCAGCCGCTTTAGACCAGGCTTTTAAATGTGCCTCTGAAGAATCTACGAGTGTACCATCCATATCCAACACTACAGCTTTAAACTTCAAGGTCAGAGTCTAAATCATATAGACAGTTAAAGCTGATATAAAAATCCATCGAAATCCATAATAACGAATGTTCTACTGCAAAATAATTTAAAAGCTCGTTGTTACTGGAATAAGTCTTTACCCATTTTCAAAATATTTAAATTTTTGTTTTTAAAAATTAAACTTGAGGAAGCCTGAAGAGGAAGATTATCTTCGCACTGTGTGTTTTAATAGCTGCTGTCGCTAGTTTAGCAGCTTTCCTAGAATTACAAGCGACACCTATACAGCACACCGGGGTGAAGTCTGATAGGGCTCTCAGCATACCCCCTCCGCCTGATGAGCACACCGTGGTCGTTGAGACGGCTGAAGAGGCTTCTAAGCTTTTGAACTCCACCACTCCCGTAAGGCTTCCGACGAATATACCGGCTAATATGAGATATGTTAGAGTACTTGTCCTAGAGAATGTAGCAGCTTACGTCTTCTACTCAGACGAGCCTATGGCTGAAACGGACAACCCGTTCATCCTCATGTACATGCAATTTGGATGGAAGTTTGCTGATATAACAGGAGCACCACCTAAAGTCGTTGTGATAATCGAGAAGCTTTCCCCAGAGGTGGCCACCATGGTTGCCAGACAGTTCTCTTCTGAGGAGGATGTGAAGAGCTATACTGACAAGTTCAACCTCACAGTTAGGACAGTTGATAGTATACCAGTCTTTGGTTTCGATGCTAGGGAATCCCCCCATGTGGAGCCGACCAACAGGTATAGTGCACTTCTCAATAGGCGACCTATTCTATCAGATTAGAACCCACCTATCATTCGAGGAGATGGTGGAGATTGCTAGGTCGATTATCGAGCAGTTTTAAAGTGATCATGATAGTAATGGCTGTACTGGTGCCAATGGCAACAATTGTCTACCCTGTTCGAACCCTTTTCCCGCACCTTTCCTAGTGTTTTAGCAAGAGATAATAACTAATTAAGCTATAGTATCTCGGATAAAGCACCGATCAATTGAACATATTTATCTAGAAGTTTCGAATATTTCACAGTGTTTTCTCCAGTAGGCTTGAAAAGCTTCTTTACCTTAACGACTCTACCCACAATCTCCTCAATCCTTCCACCCATGCAACCCCACATAGCCAATATAGTGGAGCCGATGGCAGAATCAGGCTCTTCAATTATGTAAACGTCTTTACCTGAAACATCGGCTACTATCTCCATGAATAGATCGTTTCTAGAAGCACCTCCGCTCACTCTAAGATCGTATACATGGACTTTCGTCACTTCTTCTACTGCATCCAGCATAAGCTTAAGCGCTAAAGCAGCCCCCTCTAGCATACTTCGGAAAATAGCACCTGGGTTTGCAGTAATTTCTGAAAGTCCGATGAAAAACCCTCTAACACTAGGATACGTCTTCGGTACTCTCACACCATACCACTCCGTACATGCAATTAAACCCTCACAACCAGGTAGGACTTTTCTAGCCATATCTGTGAGCTCTACAAGGCTTTTACCCAGAAGCCTGCTCATGGTGTCTAAAGCGGTTGTCCCAGCATTTGTAAATCCTCCTGCTAGAAACAAGTTATTGACATAGGTCTTATAGTAGAACCTCTGAAGTGCATCAGGCACGGTTCTATCGACAACCACGTGGACGGTTAAAGCCGTACCGATTGTTGCATTCGCCTGTCCAGCTTTTATAGCACCCGAGGTTATATCTCCAGCACTTGCATCTGTAACCCCGTTTACCACGAGTATCCCACTCGGTAAACCAGTTTCCAAGGCTGCGCTTTCCGTTACACAGCCCACTATTGAGCCTATAGGCTTCAATTCAGGCATAAAATCGACTGGGACATCTACATCTTCGTATGCTT
>JAWCKO010000001.1:0-11209 GCA_038851915.1 Bathyarchaeia archaeon | reverse complement strand
GTTAGAGGATGCAAATACCCCTGTCAACTTGTAGGCTATGTAATCGCTCTCGTGAAGTATCTTATGGATTCTCCCGTAGAACCCGCAATGCTTTTTCAACCACATTATTTTAGGTAGAACTAGCTGTGGCGTTATGGGGAGGAAACTTTCAAATTCACGTGCCTTAGGACTGGCTTTCCTAAGTTCTTCTGCTTCTAGCGTAGCTCTACTATCATTGTACATTATAAGTGGATGTAGTGGTACACCTTCTTCATCCAACGGCACAATGGTACCGCTTGTAGCGTCAACGCAAACTCCTTCAACTTTATCCTTAAACTTAAGTTTCTTTAAAGTTTCACATACCCTCTCCCAGAGCGCCAGTGGATCGCGTTCCACGAACCCATCTCTAGGCTGATGTATAAGGTCATAAACCGGTGTTGAAGCTTCTTCTTCAACGTTGCCTTCGTCATTCAGTATGGCTGCTTTAATATTTTTAGTACCTATATCTAAACCTAAGAAATACCTCATATTAAACTCCTCCAAATAACTGTCTCTCTGTTTAAAAATTAATCATTTTCCTTGAAAATTACACTCTTATACGTTTTTCCTACGTATTCTAAGGAGCACTATGTTATTGTCCTTCGTTATACATTTGAAGCTAACCTTACACAGGCGTTTAGACAGCATACTAGGCATTTAACCTTAAACTTATTTGAAGATTTAAAGCTTACAATTGCATTCCAACTATGGGTTCACAGATAATCGGAGCAGAATAGTTCGATAAAGCACTTATGATTTTACCAAGTTTAAGACAGTGTTTCTCACGTAGAATTTCCATGATATTCTTATGTATTTTAACCTAGCCCCTCCCCTAGATATTTTCCAGGTTTAGGAGAACCCTAATATTTAGGCCCTCTCTGTTTTCACAGTGACATCTCTATGGTGAATTTCCATATCTTCTCCATGATATACCTGTTTTTTGCTCGAGTTTTAGACCCTCTAGAGTTCTCGCGTCGTAAAATCATACCTTCGCATGATTCACCTGGCAACCCGTTTACGTCTAAGTCATATGTTGTTGTTAACTTTCCCTACTTTCATACTAGGCCTTCCTATTGAGTAAAGCCAGCATACTCTCGTAACCATGGGAGAATCTATTACAGGGTACAACTAATAAAATCAACTATTTGTAGCGAAGACTGAGCAATGGAAATGAACAATTAGGTTTTTATTCTAATTATTCTGACCCTTAAATAGGTGTCTATTTTCATGGGTATGGTGAAAGAGTGGTTTGAAGAAGAATTTTGGATAAAAACGTTCACAGCTGGTGTTGAGGAGATAGACCCCGACCGTTACGTTACGTGTCTATACTATATAACTCCAAAAGAAGGTCTTAGCCTTCAAGGTGCTGCGATAAACCTTGCGGCTGAGCAATCGATAGGAACGTGGACGAAAGTTGTAACGATGACCGATAGAGTGTTGAAGCTGGCGGGTAAAGTTTTCCACGTGGAAAAGTTGAACGGTGGAGGATTAGCACAAGTAGCCTTCCCTCTAGATCTATTCGATTTGGATGCTGGGATTTCACATATGCTTTCAATCATAGCTGGTAATCTTTTCGGAATAGGTGCTTTAAGAGGCGTAAGACTACTGGATGTGAATTTACCTAGGCAGTACGTTAAGATGTTTAAAGGACCGAAGTTCGGTGTAGAGGGTGTGAGGAAAATCATCGGTACCGATAGAAATCCAAGACCCCACCTAGGTACAATAATTAAACCTAAAGTAGGACTTAACCCTGAAGAAACAGCTAAAGTGGCTTATGAGGCTGCAGTAGGTGGGGTTGACTTTATAAAAGACGATGAAACGCTTACGAGTCAAAAGTTTAATCGTTTAGAAGAGAGGGTTTCACATGTAATGGATACACTCGATAAGGTTAAAGAGGAAACTGGTAGAACAGTACTATATGCGGTCGACGTTACGGCGGATTTGGATATACTGTGGAAGAATGTTGAAATAGCTCTTGATAACGGTGCTAATTGTATAATGGTTGACGTACTTTGCACGGGCTATCCCGCTTTAAGAGCACTTGCGGAAGACCCCTCTGTTAAAGTGCCAATTCATGTTCATAGATGTTTACACGCCGCTATGACAAGAACACCAGATCACGGTATTCATATGCTTGTATTAGCTAAGCTGGTTAGATTAGCCGGTGGAGACCAGCTACATACTGGGACTGCTAAAGGTAAAATGGAGAAGCCCGGTAGTGGTGCGTTAAAGCAGCTTGAAAACTTCTCTGGGCTTGCCGGGATCCGCTACATAAATGATTTTCTGAGAAATAACTGGCATAGTCTTAAACCAGTGTTGCCCGTAGCTTCCGGCGGAATACATCCAGCCTTAGTTCCAGCAAACCTACAGCTATTAGGCTTTCCAGATATTCAGTTGAATGCTGGAGGAGGTATTCATGGGCATCCTAAGGGAACTAGGGTTGGCGCAATAGCTATGTCACAGGCTATGGAGGCATTTATGAAGAACATCCCCTTAGAAGAATACGCTAAGGATCACGTCGAGTTGAAAGAAGCCTTAGAATATTGGGGTATGAAATTCCTCTCTGAAGAATAACTCTTTCTACTTCATACTAAGAGGTCGTAGCATTATGGACGATGTTAAGCTATGGTTTGGCGTAGACTATTATCCTGAACATTGGCCCATTGCTGAATTTGTATGGTGTAGACTTGAACCTTCACCCGGTAAATTCAACTTCCAGTGGCTTGATGACGTTATAGAGCGTCTATCCGTTAAAGGTATTAAAGCCGTATTAGGTACCCCTACGGCAGCGCCTCCACCTTGGCTTGTAAAAATCCACCCTGATATTTTACCCGTGAGCTTCCAAGGACATAGAATGCCACCCGTCGCTAGGAGACACTACTGTCCCAATAATCCAAACTACATTAAAGCTTCTGAGAGAATAGTGGAAGCAATGGCTAAACACTATAGAGACAACCCAGCCGTCATAGGATATCAGATAGACAATGAGCTCTCCCTTGGTGACGAATACTGCTACTGTGAGCATTGTGTTACTCTCTTTAGAAACTGGCTTAAAAACAAGTATGGATCTATAAGTGAACTCAATAAAGCATATGGAACAATATTTTGGAGTCATGAGTATGGAGATTGGGATGAAATACATCCTCCAACCCCACCCTTCGATGAATGTAACAGAGGGTTAAGCTTAGACTGGTTTAGATTTAGATCAAAGTCTTTTGTAGAGTTCCTTAAAATACAGGTACGAATATTGAGATCTATAAGCCCCGATAAAAAGGTGACGACGAATCTAATGGGGCTCTTCCCAGGCGTAGACTATTACGATTTAAGTAGAAATCTAGACTTCCCTTCATGGGATTGCTATCCTAAGTTTGCTAGAGCATACTACGACCCTGCTTGGATATCTATGCTTCATGATGCTACTAGATGCATGGGTACGGAGAGCTTCTGGGTTATGGAGCTTCAGGCTGGACCAACCGATGGCTATACTGGAAATCCTATAGGAGTAACACCAGACCCAGGTGAGTTGAGGAAATGGCTCTACCAAGCAATTGCCCATGGAGCCGAGGGCGTCGTCTACTTCAGATACCGTACTGTGTGTTTTGGCAAAGAGCAGTATTGGCATGGTATTCTAAATCACGATGGTGAGATAAATCGAAGGTACTTAGAAGTAAAGAGAGCCGGTGAAGAGCTGAAGAAGATTGGTGAAATCTTAGTCGATGCCAAATATAAAAGCAATGTCGGACTTGTATTCTCATATGATTCTCTCTGGGCTACATTAATCGAAAATAGGTACTATGTTAAAAGCTACCATGAACAAGCATTGAATGCCTATAAAGGTTTCTGGGGTCACGGTGTAAATGTAGACGTGATATCTCCAGACCATGATTTTAAAAAATACAGAATACTACTAGTCCCATTCCTATATTTGACGAGTAAAAATCTAATTGAAAAACTTAAAAACTACGTGGAAAACGGGGGCTTGCTTATAGCAACGGCTAGAACCTCTGTTAAAGACGAATTTAACCGGGTGTATTCAAACGGTCTTCCAGGTGAGCTTAAAGATCTATTCGGACTACGTGTGACAGATTACACACCTATACCACCTGAAATGAAGGCGAAAGTATCTACTCAATATGGACTATTGTCAGTTTCAGGATGGCTGGAAGAGTTGAAGGCAACTTCTGCCCAAGTCTTGGGGGTTCATGAATACGAATGGCTTAAGGGTAAACCAGCTATAACACTTAATCGTTATGGTAAGGGTTACGCTGTATACATTGGCTGTTTTCTAACTCAAGATACAGCCAAACTAATAGCAGATAAAACCGTTGAGGAAAAGTTAGTTAAACCTCCCGTCGAACTTAAAGGAGAACCCGTTGAATTGGTGTTTAAAGAAGGGCATGACTATAGCCTACTATTTCTAATAAACCATGATCCTAAAAGTAAGACGGTAGAATTAGACTTCGGTAAAGCACTAGAAGTTAAAAGTTTACTCAGAGATCTACGTGTAAAAAGCGGAACTGTTAAAGTTACACTTAACCCACATGATGTTGAAATACTCTACTTTGAGGATTAACGTAGCATTCCTCATCGTATTTTTAAGAGGCGAAGTCTTATCTTCTCATAATTCAACATAGTTAGAATAGTATGAGTCAGATTATAATCGGGATAGATATCGGTACAGGTGGCTGTAAAACCGTAGCCTCTGATATTAATGGACGTATTGTTGCGGAAGCGTTTAAAGAATACCAAGTCTACCATCCTCAAATGAACTGGGCTGAACAAGACCCTGAAGAATGGTGGAAAGCCGCTCAATCAACTTTAAAGCAGATCACTTCTAAAATATCGTCTGAGAGGATAATAGGTATCGGTTTAACATCCCAGAGAGAGGCTTTTGTCCCAATAGATAAAGCTGGAGAAAAACTCTACAATAGCATAATATGGTTAGATATGAGGGCGATTCCGCAAAAAGATAAAATTGAAAAACTGATTCCTCCGAGAAAAGTCCTTGAAATAACTGGGGTTCCCGTTGACTACATTTTCTCGGCTGCGAAAATTCTATGGATAAAGGACAATCTACCAAATGTATTCCAAAAGATAGACTCCATTCTATTCGCTAAAGACTACATAACGTTCAAACTATGCGGAGTAAAAACCACCGACCGAAGTATGGCGTCGCGTACAATGTTGTTTGACATAAATAAACTTCAATGGTCTGACGAAATATGTGAATCCTTGGAAATACCTATGGATATGCTTCCCGATGTCAAGGGTTCTTGGGAAATAGTAGGTGAAGTTAGCAATAATGCCTCTGAGCAGACTGGTTTACCAGTAGGAGTTCCAATCGTCTCTGGCGGCGGTGACCGTCCTTGTGAAGCATTGGGTGCAGGCGTATATAGGGAGGGCGATGTAAATATAGGTACTGGTACTGGAACAGTTTTTGAAGTCCCCCTCTCCAAGCCTAAGCCAGATTCTAAAGGCTTTATCGACTGTTGTTGCCACGTCGTACCAGATGCATGGGAGTACGAAATAATAATAAATGCAACAGGCGAATCCTTGAGATGGTTTAGAGATAACTTCGGCTATGAAGAAGTGCATAAGGCTAAGGAAGAGGGGCTATCCCCTTACGTAATTTTCGACAGAATCGCAGTCAATGTATCTGCAGGAGCAGAAGGGCTCTTCTACTATCCATACTTATGGGGTGCTAGAGCTCCTAAATTCAATCCACTAGCTAGATCAGCGTTCATAGGATTTACACACGCTCATAGGAAATCCGAGTTTATAAGAGCAATACTCGAAGGTGTTGCTTTCCAATATTCTGAAACTCTACAGCTGGTCAGGGAGCTTGGAGTAGATGTTAAACGGATCACTATGACTGGTGGTGAGGCTAAAAGCAACCTATGGAATCAGATAAAGGCAGACGTCCTAGGTATGAATATCCATATTTCTGAAGTACTCGATGCTGCAGCTTTAGGATCATGCATACTTGCCAGCGTAGGTGTAAAAGCACATGTAGACTTTGAAACAGCTGCGAATCAAATGGTTAGAATATCTAAAACTTACAATCCCAATCTAAAAGCTCATGACGAATACGTTAAACTGCTTAAAGCCTACCAGAAGATATACGAATACTATAAGGAATGTTTTAAAATATTGGCTGAGCTATCTGGTTAAGAACTGGATTTAGACTTCATCAAATTACTAGTTTAAAAGTAAGTGATGTATGTCATGATTGTGCTTTAAGTCTTTTCCATACATATTTTAAGACAACGAAGAAGTGTAAAAAGACTTCTTAAATCCCTATGATATGTGCTTCCATTGTTAAAATAGTCGTTGCGTCAAGTTTTAGGTAAAATAATAGTGTCAACTCAATAACGTTTTACTGTGTAAAGATCGTATGCTTCCATTATGTTTGATACTTCAAAGACTTCTATGTTAAATCCTTGACTTTTAAGATAATCTTTTAACGATACTTCTTTAGGTACGTATCGAATTATCTTAAAACCGGGTAGAATTTCCTCCTCCTTTCTCTCGTAAACGACTATTTTACTCTGCCCCCTCGGTACTAGGAAGAGTCTAGCTCCCTTCTCGGCGGCCGCTAAAGCTTTTTCAGCTATACCTCCTACGGCTCCTATAGAACCATCTGGATTTATGGTTCCAGTAGCGTAAACATCATTCGAAATGTTTTCATGTCTAAGAGCAGATATGATGGCTACTGTTATGGGTAATCCTGCGCTTGGGCCATCTACGACTTCCACCTCCTCTTCACCTTTAATTGTAATTATAACATCTATCGTCGTTAGGTTTAATCCGGTGTATACTCCGGCTACTGATACTGCTATTCGGGTACTAGTCTGAAGGTCTATACCTATTCTAGGCTCCGTATTCACCAGTATACGTCCCTTTCCATCTCTAAGTTCAACTTCAGCTTTAAGCGTAACACCTTCATAGTATGTTGTAAATAAATCTCCGTAAGCGATTTTAACGGCAACTATATTGACATCAGCCTCTCCGATTAAGCCTCCAGTTGAGATAAACCCTTGATAGTACGTTTGATTTTTATAATACTCAAGTTGCCTCCTAGTGATATCTAAAACGTTTCTAAGGTTTTGAACTTCCCTAGAGAGATTTTCATTTTGAGCAGCAAGATTGTTGAGCTCTTTTTCAAGTCTTACAATGTAGGACTTGAAGTTTGCAATGGTTACCACTAGGTAGATGTTTAAAGCAAGACTTACGATAAGAAGAACAACTAGGAAGACTTTCCCGTTAGAATCTCTCACAATTTCATGCTTAGATAATTCTCCTATTTTTCCTTTTCTCAATCTCCTCGATGCGTCCTCTGCGTCACCCCTTTGATGCTCTAAGTGAGTATAGTCGATCTAAGATGTTTGCGGCAAAACTACATATGCTGTAAAGGACTATGATTAGGGAGTCTATCTAACAATAGAACTCCTCACTAAGCCTCCTCAACAGAGCCAAATAACCAAAATTGTATTGTTACATTTATATATAACATTTTCCCTAAAAAATTATGGCGCTAGTGAGACGGCTTATTCTTCCAATGTGTTTAGCTTTAATAATGGGTCTCCTCACCTTAGTTGTACCTCTAAGGGGGGATGACTCTACAACCATTGAATACCTCAATGGACAGTGGGTTTGCAGTGATGGAACTAAGCTTGTCTTAATAGAAGACCCGGGCATCCCTGTCGAGTTCCAGACTCCAGATTTCTTAGTAATGCCATATGAAAAATACCTTAAGTTGAGTGAAGAGGGAAAACCGATGATCAAAGCCACGAAATTCCTATGCGCCACCAATGATACGGGAGATTTACCTGCTATTATGGTAGTAGAGCCAAAGCTTATTATCAGAGAGTATCCCATAAGCGGTTCCCTTCCTCCAGGATACTACCATCGTTACGGAAAATTCTGCTCCTGCATACAGATAGAGGTTAAAGTGACTTGGACGCCCGGCGATCAACTACTCGGTATAGCCATAGCGGATGCTACTACTGGGGAGGGATATGGACGTTGGTACAGTGGAGGCTCGGCAATCGCAGTATTCAGTACGGATTCAACGAAGTGTTACTACATCTATATATTGAATTACTCAGGCAATACAAAAACTATTGCGTATAGCGGGGTAATAAGGCTCTACGTGTGGTAGTCACCATTTCTTAGAGTCTTAAGGGGGAAGCGTCGACATGCTCTCTACTATTTAACGAAGATTGGGATGGCTGCTCTCAAGATTCGATATTCTGAAGAATCAGAAGGTCCATTCAATCTTTACATTGATGGATTTCAAACTTAGTGAGGAATTTACCGATATTTTTGAGCGTGGCAAGAAACTACAGCCCGCCCTTGATGATGGCTCGTAAAAGTTTATTCCGACTACCTAAGAGTTTACAGAGCTCTATTCTGGCTAAATAGACCTTTAAAACGACGGGATGAGGGGTTAAACGGTTAGGCTACATCAAGAATATTCAGATAGCTGTTGACATATGCACTCAGAGGGATAGGTCTGTGGTGCTTCCTTCAAAACGTTTAATTTTTATGAGATTGGTTTCACGGTCCAAGATAAAGCATACCGGCTAACTTATACAGCCTATTTCTCTAAGCTTATTCAGCACGAGTTCAACGGATTCATTTATAGTGAGTTTATCTGTTTCAACTGTTACTTCGGGTTTTAAAGGCTCCTCGTAAAGCGTTTGAACTCCAGGTAGAGTTTCAACCATACCTTCTAAGGCTTTCTTATAGAGTCCTTTAACGTCTCTCTTCATGCAAACGTTTAGAGGGCATTTAACGTAAACCTCCATAAACTTTGATGTATGTCTTCTAGCATTATCTCTATAGGCTCTCTTATTACCGGTGGCATCTATAATCACGTTAATACCATTTCTAGCGAGTAATCTAGCTATGTAGACTATAACGTTATAAAACCAGTCTCTCTCCTCCTCACTATAGACAGGCTTAGGTGTTAAAATCTTTCTAAGCTCATCTGATTCTAAGATTTCGATTTTCAGACCCATTTCTCTAAGCTTCCGAGCAACACCGTTAGCTATTGTGGATTTTCCACTTGATGGTAGGCCGGTAATCCACATAATCCATCCTTCAACAATCTACATCCATTCTTATCTTCAACTTTCATTTAACTTTTAATGGCCTACATACAACTCGTGCGAGTTGTTAACCTTTGAATAGTCTACAATTAGTAGAATTTTTCTACAAGTGTACGATATAGTTTCCTCCAGATGTGGTTTAATGGGCTCAGAAGAACATAAACTTAAGGCTCCTAAAACTCTCAAGTTTGCCCTAGTTACCTGTAGTAGCTCTAGGTTTGAGTCCTTTAAACAAGGTAAGCCTTTTAGAGACGAATCTGGAGACTTAGCTGAACAGATAATAAAATCAGCTGGTTTCTCCATATCTTATAGAACCCTAATATCAGACGACTCTACTATGATTAAGCAGACAATTGAAGAATTATGTTCCAAGTCAGATGTAGACGTAGTAGTCTTATCGGGAGGTACAGGTTTATCACCAAAAGATGTGACTATTGAAGCAGTTAGCCCTATGTTTGAAAAAGAGGTTCCTGGATTTGGAGAACTCTTCCGTATGTTAACGTTCCAAGAAGAGGGTTCAGTAGCCATATTGACAAGGGCTACAGCGGGTGTCTACAAGGGTAAAGTAGTATTCGTTCTGCCGGGTTCACCTAAAGCTGTTAAATTGGCTTTTGAACGGCTTATAATCCCGGAGGCGGCTCATATGGTTCTACATGTGAAAGGTTTAGGTTGAATTGGAGATAACGTAACGGCTTAATACTTAAAGCCGTGCAAACCTCTCATAGACTCCACTCCTATTGGAACTGGAGTCTAGACAGCTTTTAAACGCAGCATTCACTCATTTTCATATTCTTAGAGAACTTAAAAGCTGTTCAAGAGCTTTCAATATTTCGGTATGGTAATCTTCTAAATTTTGAAAAATTTAAATATTACAAGCGGAAGTATTGTTGAGTTTCAGGGTAGAGGCTATGATAGATGGTCCTAGAGCCGCTAAAATCGAGGAACTTCCGCAAATAGTCAAACTTACAAGTTGGATTTTCGGCTTTGAAAAGCACGGTGTTTACTTAGACAAGGTTTTTCCTCACGTTTTCTGCGAAGAAAACATTGAAAATTTAAGGGTTATCGTATCCGATGGAAAAGTTGTCTCCCACTTGGGTATTTGGGAGGGGTATCTTCATTTTTACGGTACTTGGCTTAAAGTAGGCCTCATCGGATGTGTATGTACCCATCCAGATTATAGGATGAAGGGCTACGCTTCAACCTTGGTTAAAGATGCTTTTTCAAAATTGTCTAACGACCACGTAGACCTCGTTATGGTTTCAGGTGCTAGATCACTTTACACTAGAGCTGGTTGCGTAGAAGCTGGCATAGTATACGATTATCGTGTTCCACTCGATGCGATTAAACACTTGACCAGATATTCAAATGAACTGAAGATTGAATCTTATGCTGAAGATAAAATTTCAGATTTGATTGAACTGTATCAGAGGGAACCTATTAGGTTTAAGAGAAGTTTTGAGGAGTTTAAGTTGCTTGCAAGCAGATCCTTTTTAGCTGAAGTTGAAGCATTAGCCATATTCGTATCATATAGAATGAGTAAGCCGTCTTCATACGTAGCGTTTGTCAAGGGAGTTTGGGATAATTTAACTGTTGTTGAGTACGCGGGGTCTAGAATTGCCATTCTCAAAACATTGTACGAGGCATCTAAAAACTTTAAAGTTGAACATGTTAGATTGCCAGTTCCATATGGAGACTGGGAGCTTATAGCTCTTTTAGAAGAATCTGGCTTAAAACCTAAAACCTCCTATGCTCCTGCAAGCTTAGCTATACCAAATCCAGCTGTTTTCGCGGAGAAGATTCACCCCTATGTTGAGGAGAAGCTTGGTGTGAAAGCCAATTTTAAGGTTACCACTTACAATGACAACGTTTTCGAAGCTTACATTTTTGGAGAACGTGTAAAATTTAAAGACCCTAAAGCTTTTACACTTTTTGTCTTCGGTAGGCCTGAAACTGTCCATAGCTCAGACATCGTTGAGTTTGACCTTAATAGAATCCCTGAGGTATTTAGGAGAGTATTCCCAATGCCGTCTTTTATCTACGGGTTAAACTTCATATGATGCTGGAAAGGGTAAAATAGC